>CAYNYN010000071.1:2251-10817 GCA_964401445.1 uncultured Saprospiraceae bacterium
AATAGCCATTTTTGCCGCCATGAATCGCGCTTTCGCAAAATGGGGCCCGGCGGCGGGGGCTGTCCTCCTGCTGGCATGGCTGCTGCTCGTCGCACTGACACAGCCCCTCAACCACGACGAACACCAGTTCCTGACGGCGGGCTGGCTGATGCGGCACGGCCTGTGGCCCTGGCGCGACTTTCCGCTGTTTCAGGTGCCGCTGCTGCCGCTGTGGTATGCCTTGCTGGCCATGGCCACCGACTGGCTGCTGCTCGCCGGCCGCCTGACGGCTGCGCTGGCTGCCTGGGGCGTGCTGCTGTGGGTGTGGCGCTGGTGCGTGCGGCTGGGCGGAGGCGATCTGGCCGCGAGGCTCATGGCCACGGCCATCGTCGCCATGCTGGCCGTGCATCCCGTGCTCGTCTATGCGGCCGGCAAGGCGTGGAACCACAGCGTGGGCCTGTGGCTGTCGTGCCTGGCCGTGGGCTGGTGGCTGCAGGCGCGGCGTGGTCAGGCCGGCGGGCGGGCACCCTTGCTGGGCGGACTGGCGCTGGCGCTGGCCGGGGGCGTGCGCCTCACCTGGGCCACCCTGGCCCTGCCCCTGCTTGCCGGCTGGCTGTGGCTGCCCGACCGCTGGCGCCGGCTGCGTTGGTGGGTGGCCGGCGGCCTGGTGGGCCTGGTGCCGGTAGTGTGGCTGGCGGCAGGCGCGCCCACACAGTTCCTGGACCAGACGCTGCGCTTTCACACCGAGGTGGATGATGCCTATTTCCGCGCGCTGGGCGGCGCCATGGACTGGTCGCAGCGGCTGTCCTATGCGTGCGACGTGCTCACGGCCAACTACTACCTGCCCTTCTCGGCAGGCGCCCTGCTCTCGGGCTTGTTCGCCTTTCGGCAAAAGACGCATCGCAGCACCTGGCTGGTGGCCATGGGCGCAGCCCTGGTGCTGCTGTGGGCCGGCCTGCAAAAGGTCATCGTGTTCACCCAGTACTTCTACGGGCCGCTGCCGTTCCTGGCGCTGGCCGTGGCCTGTGGCGCGGCCGCATTTGCCGGAAGGCGCCGCCTCCTCTTCACGGCGCTGGTGATGGTATGGGCCGCGAGTGTGGTGTGGAACCAGCGCGCCGTCTTTTCGGCTTTCGCCAAATGGAACCAGCCCGATGCCTGGACGCCCGTACTACTGCATCGGGCCGCGCGGCAGATCGTCGCCCTGACGGGACCGGACACCGTGCTGACGCTCTCGCCCCTGTACGTGCTCGAGGGTGGGGGCGCCGTCTTTCCGGCCTTTGCGGCCAGCCCCTTTGCCTGGCGCACCGCCCCTTTCTGGCCCGAACCGATGCGGGCACGCAACGGCATCGTGGGTGCCGCCCAGCTCGACGACTACGGCCGGGCCCACGCCGTCCGGGCCGTCCTCACCGGCTTCGAGCCGGGCATCGAAGACGCACTCGACCACTGGGCCGAGGCGCAGGGCATGGTGCCGTTGATGTATGGAGAAAGCGATGCCGTAATCTGGATAGACAGACCTTTGATTGCGCGCCGATTGGCCGACACCCTCGCGGGGCCACTGCCGCTGCAGGGCAATTTCGGACCGTCGTTGCGCGATACGCTCGCCCCGGCGCAAAAGGCCTTGTGGCTGCAGGCCGCGCTGGAGGTGCGCATCCCGAAGCCGAAGCCGCAGCACGAGTGGCTGCTCGTCGTCGAGGTGCGGCGGGGCGACGAGCAGGTGCACTGGCAGGCCCGCCGGCTGCTGCCCTTCTACATGAAGGCGGGCCAGTGGCAGCGCCTGTGGCTGGCCTGCCGCGTCGAAGGGCCCTTCCAGGGGGGCGAGGTGGTGAAAGCCTACCTGTGGCGGCCGCAGGGCGGTGCCCCTGCCGAGCTGCGCCACTTCACCCTCGAAACGGCATGGGCCGAGTGGTAGCCTGCGGGAGGCAAAGGTACGGCGCTACGGTGCCAGCCGATCGATGCGCCAGGTGCCGTCGGGCTGACGGCTGTACTGGAAGCGGTCGTGCAGGCGGTTGGGGCGACCCTGCCAGAACTCGATGATGTGCGGCACGACGCGGTAGCCGCCCCAGTGCTTCGGCACGGGAACCTCCCCTTGCCCGAACTTTGCCTTCATCTCTTCGAACTTCTGCATCAGGAACTGGCGCGACTCGATGACGCGGCTCTGCGGCGAGACCCACGCGCCGATCTGGCTGCCGCGCGGGCGCGTGGCGAAGTAGCGCGCCGTCTCCTGGAACGAGACCTTCTCGGCCACCCCCTCGATCTTGACCTGACGCTCGAGCACCAGCCAGGGGAACAGCAGCGCCACCCGCGGATTGACGGCAATGTCGCGCGCCTTGCGGCTCTCGTAGTTGGTGAAAAAGACGAAGCCGCGATGGTCGAAGTACTTGAGCAGCACGGTGCGCAGCGACGGCTGCCCCTCGGCATTGACCGTGGCCAGGCTCATGGCGTTGGGGTCTTTTTCCACCGTCTCCATCGCCTCCTTGAACCACTTCTCAAACTGCTTGATGGGGTCTTCGTCGAGGGTGGCGCGGCTCAGCTCGGCGCGCTTGTATTCTTCTCGCAACTGACTCAGATCCATGACGTGTGTTTTCCTGGACAAGAAAGGTTTTCAGTCCCCGGCAAAGGAAACACTCTTTTCGTACTGAGTCTACTGCAAAAAGGCGATGGACGATGGACGATAGACGATGGATGCATGAGCTTCATTCGTAATGAAATGACAGCCAGCTTTAAATGCCACACTCAAACGCTCAACCCTACACGCTCAATCCTCAACCATTTTTTGCTGGGGACACCGTACTTGTGGACTCGGCAATGGGGCAAGCCCGGACGCGCGCGCCACGCCCCGCCGGGCGGTTTTTGCCGGAAGGCGTGGCTTTTGTCACGCGGGCGCGATGCAACGTATTTGTGAATTGATTGTTTTGAAAAGTAACAGCCGGTCCGATCGGCTTCGGCGGAAAGCTGCCTGGCCACTGGCTGGATGTTTGATTGTGCTGGAAAAGGTTGCAACTTTCATTAATGGCGGTTGTTTTACAGCACACGAGCCAACGGCAGGTTGATACTTGAAGGAAATTGGTGCAACTTGGCCGCTGGCAAACAGAACGAACCGTAGCGAACAAAGCACCTTTTTTGACGATCCATGCGATGTTTGCCCGTCAGTTTTTCGACATCCGGGCGACAGACAAGCAACGCGCAAGTGTGGCAAAATGCATGTGTGGAAACGAAGCCGGCACACTTGCCCGATCGCACTGACTCGCCCGGGGCAGGGGTGGAACATCACTTGGAGAAAAAGGGAAAGCAATTACCTTTGTTTTGCACGGTATGGTATGAGGATTTAACCACAAGCTGAATGATGGATTACAGAAAATTTTCACCAAAGATCAAACGCATTATCCAGCGTAGCCGCGACGAGGCCATCCGTTTGGGGCAACCCACGATCGGCACGGCCCATCTGCTGCTGGGCTTGCTGGAAGAAAAGGACACGCTGGCCATGAGGGTGTTGCGCTCGCTCGACGTCGATTCGGGTGAGGTGCGCCGCGTGGTGGAAGACTCGATCGCATCGACGCGCCCGTCGGATGCCGGGCCCACCATCGGCAACCTGCCGCTGGATCGCGTGGCCGAGAAGGTGCTGAAGGTGACCATCCTCGAGGCCAAGGCGCTCAAGAGCAACGAGGTAGCGCCCGTGCACCTCATGCTCTCCATCCTCAAGACGGAGCACAAGGACAATATCGCCTCGCGCATCCTCAAGGAGTTCGATATCGACTACGACATCTTCAAGGCCGAGCTCGAGTACGTGCTGCAGGAGCAGGACATGAGCAGCCAGACGGACTTCTACGCCGAGGCTTCGGCCGACTCGGACGATCCCGAGTTCGAGGACGAGCCCACGCGCAGCTATGCCCGCAAGGGCAGCACCAAGTCGCGTACGCCCGTGCTCGACAACTTCGGGCGCGACATCACCAAGCTGGCCGAAGAGGGCAAGCTCGACCCCATCATCGGGCGCGAGAACGAGATCGAGCGCGTGTCGCAGATCCTCAGCCGCCGCAAGAAGAACAACCCGATCCTCATCGGTGAGCCGGGCGTCGGCAAGACGGCCATCGTGGAGGGCCTGGCCCTGCGCATCGTACAGCGCAAGGTGAGCCGCACCCTCTTCGACAAGCGCATCGTGATGCTCGACCTGGCGGCCCTGGTGGCCGGCACCAAGTATCGCGGCCAGTTCGAAGAGCGCATGAAGGCCATCATGAACGAGCTGGAAAAATCGCGCGACGTCATCCTGTTCATCGACGAGATCCACACCATCGTGGGTGCCGGCGGTGCCACGGGCTCGCTCGACGCCAGCAACATCTTCAAGCCGGCACTGGCCCGCGGTGAGCTGCAGTGCATCGGCGCCAGCACGCTCGACGAGTACCGCCAGTACATCGAAAAGGACGGCGCGCTCGATCGCCGCTTCCAGAAGGTGATGGTCGATCCGCCTTCGCCGGAGGAGGCCATTCACATCCTGAGGAACATCAAGGAGAAGTACGAAGAGTTTCATCAGGTGACCTACACCGATGAAGCCATCGAGGCCTGCGTGCGGCTCAGCGATCGCTACATCACCGACCGCTTCCTGCCCGACAAGGCCATCGACGTCCTCGATGAAGTGGGCGCACGGGTGCATCTGAAGAACATCCACGTGCCCAAGCACATCGAGGAGATGGAGAAGAAGATCGAAGAGCTGAAAGAGCTCAAGAACCAGGCGGTCAAGAACCAGCAGTACGAGAAGGCGGCCGACCTGCGCGACCAGGAGACGCGCATGCAGCGCGAGCTCGAGTTTGCCAAGCAGGAATGGGAGCGGGAGAGCCGCACCAAGCGCTACCCCGTCACCGAAGAGGACATCGCCGAAGTGGTGGCCATGATGACGGGCATCCCCGTGCAGCGGGTGGCCCAGAGCGAGAGCAAGCGCCTGGTGCACATGGCCGACGACCTGCGCAAGATGGTGATCGGCCAGGACGAAGCCGTGGAAAAGGTGGTCAAGGCCATCCAGCGCAACCGCGTGGGCCTCAAAGACCCGAAGAAGCCCATCGGCACCTTCATCTTCCTGGGTCCCACCGGCGTGGGCAAGACCGAGCTGGCCAAGGCGCTGGCCCGCTACCTGTTTGACACCGAGGATGCGCTCATCCGCATCGACATGAGCGAATACATGGAGAAATTCTCGGTCAGCCGCCTCATCGGTGCGCCTCCGGGCTACGTGGGCTACGAAGAGGGCGGCCAGCTCACCGAGCGCGTGCGGCGCAAGCCCTACTCGGTGGTGCTGCTCGACGAGATCGAGAAAGCGCATCCCGACGTGTACAACATCCTGCTGCAGGTGCTCGACGATGGCCAGCTTACCGATGGTCTGGGTCGCAAGGTGGACTTCAAGAACACCCTGATCATCATGACCTCGAACATCGGCGTACGCCAGCTCAAGGACTTCGGTCAGGGCGTGGGCTTTGCCACCAAGGCGCGCCAGGAAGCGGCCGAAGAGCATGCACGCTCGGTGATCCAGAACGCGCTCAAGCGCACCTTCTCGCCCGAGTTCCTCAACCGCATCGATGACGTGATCATCTTCAACAGCCTCGGCCGCGAGGAGATCTTCAAGATCATCGACATCACGCTCAAGGACCTGCACCAGCGCCTGGAAGCCATGGGCTACAGCCTGGAGCTGAGCGAGAAAGCCAAGGACTTCGTGGCCGAGCGCGGCTTCGACCCACAGTTCGGTGCTCGACCGCTGCATCGCGCCATCCAGAAGTACATCGAAGATCCGCTGGCGGAGTTCATCCTCAACACGAACCCGCCCGAAGGAGCCGTCTTCCACGCCGACCTCAACGACAGCGGCGACGGCCTGTCCATCACCCTGAAGAAGGAAGAAGGTGTGGAGAGCTCCAAGTAATTGAAAGATTCTCGCGAAGTAGGGCAATGGTTTCAGTGCCATTGTCCTACTTTTGTTTTTCCAAAAAAGAGCTGCCTGCGGGCAGTGAGTGTTCAGTTTCTGAAAATCAATTTTTTAACCAAATCAAAATCGCTTGGCAAGAAGAAGATCCTCCAATCGGAACAAGAGAGAAGAAACGAAGTACAACTTCCGCGTCAATCATCAGATCCGCGTGCCGGAAGTGCGCCTCGTAGGTGACAATCTCGAAGAGATTGCCAAAATCGTGGGCGAAGACATCAAGCCCTCCGAGGTGTATCCTACCCGCAAGGTGAAGGAGTGGGCACAGAAAGCGGAGCTCGACGTGGTGGAAATCTCGCCCAACGCAAAGCCGCCGGTCGTCCGCATCGTGGACTACAACAAGTTCCTATACGAGAAGAAGAAGAAGGAGAAGGAGATGAAGGCCAAGGCGGCCAAGACCGTGATCAAGGAGATCCGCTTTACGCCCAACACCGACGATCACGACTTCGAGTTCAAGGTGCGGCATGCCAAGAGCTTCCTCGAGAGCGGCGCCAAGGTGAAGGCCTACGTGCATTTCCGCGGCCGCACCATCGTGTTCAAGGAGCGGGGTGAGCTGCTCCTGCTGCGCTTCCTCAAGGAGCTGGAAGAATACGGCGCTGCTGAAGCCATGCCCAAGATGGAAGGGCGCCGCATGATCGTGATGATCGCACCGAAGAAGAAAGCCCCTGCCAAGAAGTGATGGTGGCAGGCTGGTTAGCAGCCAGTTGGGAGGGCTGATTTTTTGAAAAAAATCCGGCGGGGCGCTGGAGCAGTGACAATTTTCTCTACCTTTGCACCCCGCTAACCAAAATTGATTGCGATGCCCAAGATGAAGACTCATTCCAGTGCCAAGAAGCGTTTCAAAGTCACTGGATCCGGCAAGATCAAGCATTCGCGTGCGCGCACGTCGCACCTGATGCGCAAGCGCAGCAAGAAGGCCAAGCGTCATCTCCGCCATGCCGATATCCTGGAGGGGGGCGATGCACGTCGCGCCAAGGTGCTGCTCTGCATGAAGTAATCAGATTTTTTAACGAGCGTACAGGAAACAAAGAGCTTTTTGTGGCCCCTGTACGGCACTAAAAAACCGAACCTATGCCACGTTCGACCAACTCGGTAGCCTCGCGCCGCCGTCGCAAGAAGATCATCAAGGCCGCCAAGGGCTACTTCGGTGCACGCAAGAACGTGTACACCGTAGCGAAGAACGCCGTTGAGAAGGCCTGGCTGTATGCCTATCGCGACCGTCGCCAGAAGAAGCGCGCCTTCCGCCGCCTCTGGATCGCACGTATCAACGCGGCCGCACGCCAGCTCGGCACCACCTACTCGCGCCTGATGCATGCGCTGAGCAGCAACGGCATCCAGCTCAACCGCAAGGTGCTGGCCGACCTGGCCATGAACCATCCCGAAACGTTCAAGGCCATCGTCGAGAAAGTGAAGCAGTAAGGCATTTGCCGAAAGGCAAAAAGCAAAAGCCCGATGACCCCTGCGGTCGTCGGGCTTTTTTGCTTTGGGGACTTCGGTGCCGCCTCAGTCGAACAGAGTGCCCGTGCTGCCGGGGCGCGTGGGCGGCACGATGCCGAGGTGCTGGTAGGCTTTCTCGGTGGCTTCGCGGCCGCGCGGCGTGCGTTTGATGTAACCTTCCATGATGAGGAACGGCTCGTGCACCTCTTCGATGGTGCCGGCCTCCTCGCCTACGGCCGTGGCGATGGTGGTCAGGCCCACGGGGCCACCCTTGAACTTTTCGATGATGGTGCTGAGGATGCGGTTGTCCATCTCGTCGAGGCCGCGCTCGTCCACGTTGAGGGCGTCGAGGCCGTAGCGTGCGATCTCGATGTCGATGGTGCCGTTGCCCTTGATCTGGGCGAAGTCGCGCACGCGGCGCAGCAGGGCGTTGGCGATGCGGGGCGTGCCGCGGCTGCGGCGGGCGATCTCGTGTGCGCCCTCGTCGGTGATGGGCACGCCCAGGATGGCCGCCGACCGCTTGACGATGCCCACGAGGGTGGGCACGTCGTAGTAGTCGAGGTGGCAGTTGATGCCGAAGCGGGCGCGCATGGGGGCGGTGAGCAGGCCCATGCGCGTGGTGGCGCCCACCAGCGTGAAGGGGCTGAGCGAGAGCTGGATGCTGCGCGCGTTGGGGCCGCTGTCGATCATGATGTCGATGCGGTAGTCTTCCATGGCCGAGTAGAGGTATTCCTCCACCACGTTATTGAGGCGGTGGATCTCGTCGATGAACAGCACGTCGCCCTCGTCGAGGTTGGTGAGCAGGCCGGCCAGGTCGCCCGGCTTTTCCAGCACGGGGCCGGAGGTCATCTTGAGATGGGCGCCCATCTCGGCGGCGATGATGTGGGCCAGCGTCGTCTTGCCCAGGCCCGGCGGGCCGTGTAGCAGCACGTGGTCGAGCGGCTCGCCCCGCTGTTTGGCGGCAGCGATGAAGACGGCAAGGTTGTCCACGATCTTGCGCTGACCCTTGAACTCGCCAAGGTCGCGCGGCCGCAACGCCTTTTCGATCTGGCGCTCTTCCTGACTCAGCCGCTCTTCATTCGGATCCAGGTATGGATTCTGCATGACTTTGGTTGTACTGGCTTGGAATCGGGGCCTCTTCCCGAAAGGGTTGAGGGTTTTTTCCAAGAGGAACCGAGGAACCGATTCAACCGATTT
>CAYNYN010000071.1:10917-13223 GCA_964401445.1 uncultured Saprospiraceae bacterium
CTCCTCACTCCTCACTCCTCTCCATCACTCCCTCTCTCTGTCTCTCCGTCTCTCCTTCACTCCGTCTCTCACTAGTCCCACATCCCTTCGCCCACCCAGATAACCTTGCCGTCTTTGAGCTGGTTGAGATAGTTGCGGTGGCACTTGTCTTCGGGATCGCCCTCGGTGGTGCACAGCAGGGTGCCCTGGCAGTCGAACAGCGCCCAGGTGTCCTGTCCTTCGAGCAGGTAGACCCAGCCGTCGCGCCAGGGGTAGCGCACCACGCGGTCGGGGTTGTAGCGGTCGAGGGCGCGGTTCATCCAGTCCACCTCGAAGGGGTTGTCGATTTTCCGGCAGGGCAGGGGCTGCGGGCGCGCGTCGTCGGGCAGCCGTTCCAGGCAGGTGAGCTGCACCACCAGGTCTTCGGCCATGCAGATGGTCATCACATCCCGCACGGGCGTGAAGCCTAGGCGCACGCGCATACCCGCTTCGGGCACGAAGCCGTCGGGCCACGCTTGCGGCAGGAGCAGACGCGCCCCTGCGGGTGCGTCCAGGCTGTCGTCGAGGCGCAGCAGCCACTGGCAGCCGTCCAGCTCGCGGTAGTCGAGCACGGTGGCCGTGTGGGTGCAGCCTTCGTCCGTGCTTTTTTTGCTTTCGCAAAACAGGGCGCACGAGCCGAAGACGGACGCCATCGTCAGCCACCACATGGCAAGGAATGCGGGTCGGGTCATGATTGCGGGAGTCGTTTGGAAGCAAGATACAGCCTGCAAAGGTAGCTCATGGGCGGGCGTTCGGGCGATGTCATCGCATCACTTTTCGTCATGGCAAAACGCACTGCGGGACAACCTTTTGATTCCTTACCTTTGGGCCGCTTTTTTCAACCTCCAATAAAAAAAATCAATCTTTTTGCCATGAGTGGAACAAAAGTACGTATTGAGCAGGGAAAACTGATCGTACCTGACGACCCCATCATCCCCTTCATCGAAGGCGACGGCATCGGCCCCGACATCTGGGCTGCCGCCGTGCGCGTGTTCGACGCGGCTGTCGAGAAGGCCTATGGCGGCAAGCGCAAGGTCGTGTGGAAGGAAGTGCTGGCCGGTGAGAAGGCCTTCAAGCAGACGGGAGAGTGGCTGCCGCAGGAGACGCTCGACGCCATCGACGAATATCTGGTAGCCATCAAGGGTCCCCTCACCACGCCGGTGGGCGGCGGCATCCGCTCGCTCAACGTGGCCCTGCGCCAGCGCCTCGATCTGTTTGCCTGCGTGCGCCCCGTGCGCTGGTTCGAAGGCGTGCCCACGCCCGTGAAGCACCCCGAGCTGGTCAACATGGTCATCTTCCGCGAGAACACCGAAGACATCTACGCCGGCATCGAATACCTCACCGGCACGCCCGAGTGCGACAAGGTGATCAAGTTCCTGCAGGAGGAGATGGGCGTGACCAAGATCCGCTTCCCCAAGACGTCGTCCATCGGCATCAAGCCCGTATCGATCGAAGGCACCGAGCGCCTCGTGCGCGCCGCCATCAACTACGCCCTCGAGAACAACCTGCCCTCGGTGACGCTCGTCCACAAGGGCAACATCATGAAGTTCACCGAAGGCAAGTTCAAGGAGTGGGGCTATGCCCTGGCCGAGCGCGAGTTTGGCGACAAGGTCTTCACCTGGGCCCAGTACGACCGCATCGCTGCCGAGCAGGGCAAGGAAGCTGCCAACAAGGCACAGGCCGAGGCCGAAGCCGCCGGCAAGCTCATCGTCAAGGACGTCATCGCCGACGCCTTCCTGCAGCAGATCCTGCTGCGCCCGGCCGAGTATTCGGTCATCGCCACGCTCAACCTCAACGGCGACTACATCTCCGACGCCCTGGCCGCACAGGTGGGTGGCATCGGCATCGCCCCCGGCGCCAACATCAACTACGAGACGGGTAAGGCCATCTTCGAAGCTACCCACGGCACCGCGCCCAAGTATGCCGGCCTCGACAAGGTGAACCCCAGCTCGGTCATCCTCTCGGGCGAGATGATGTTCCGCTACCTGGGCTGGAACGAAGCCGCCGACCTCATCGTCAAGGGTGTCGAAGGGGCCATCCGCAACAAGCGCGTGACCTACGACTTCCACCGTCTGATGGAAGGCGCCACGCTGCTGAAGTGCTCGGAGTTCGGCACCGAGATCATCAACAACATGTAATCGATCGGTCTTTTTCGGCTTTCGCCAAAAACGACCCAACGCAAAGAAGGCTGCATCCCTGTCGGGTGCAGCCTTCTGCTTTTGGGTCTTCTGGCGAAATGAATTTTGCCCACCTCGTGGGACGAGATTTATCTCGTCCCTGTGGAAAGG
>CAYNYN010000072.1:0-13217 GCA_964401445.1 uncultured Saprospiraceae bacterium
GTTGAGCGTTGAGGGTTGAGCGTTTTGGTTTAAAGTTTAAAGTTTAGTGTTTAGTGTTTAGTGTTTAAGTTTGATTTATAAGGTTGTTATGAATTAAATTTGTGCGCCCATCGTCCATCGACTTTTTTCAGCAGACGCAGGAATCGAGGAACCGATTTAGCCGATTACCCCGATTCAACCGATTTCACCTGACACTCTCCTCACTCCATCTCTCCCTCTCTCTGTCTCTCCGTCCCTCATTCAGGTACATTTTCACACTTTGCGGTTGCAAAAATAAACCCCTGTGCCGCGCAAGGGTTATACCTTTGCCAGTCATAAAAGTAGCGCCATGGAATTTCTCTATGTCTTCGCCATCATTTTTGCCGTTTTCGGCTTGTCCTTCCTGCTCATCAACATCCGCCACCTGGTGACGGGGCAAGAGTTTCGGGGTACCTGTGCTACCAACAACCCGATGCTGAAAAACAAGATCGGCGAGTGCACCGTGTGTGGCCGCAAACCGGGTGAAGAATGTCAGATGCCCGAGCCGGGTCAGGCCAAGGCCTGACGAAGGTCGTCTACAGCCAGTGGATGCTGTTCCACGCGGGGTGGATGATCCTCGTGGTGGCGCTTGCGCTGGGGCTGCGTCAGCCCGAGGTAGTGGCTTGGGGGGCTTTCCCTTCGATGGGGGTGTTGTTCTGGGCCGAGCGCAGGCGGCGTGGCCACTGGCGCTTCGCCTTCGAGCCGGCCAATGTGTTGACCACCCTGCGCCTGGCTGCCGTCCTTTCCTTTTTGCTGGTGTATCATAGCCTGGGGCCGGTGTGGGTCGTCATCCTTGCCGTGCTGGTGCTCATCGCCGACGGCTTCGACGGGTGGCTGGCCCGCACGCGCGGCACGGCTTCCGACTTCGGGGCGTGGCTCGACAAGGAGACCGACGCCCTGTACGTGCTGATGCTGTCCCTGTTGCTGGCAGCCACGGACCGGATGGCGCCGTGGATCGTGGGTGTGGGGTTGCTGCGTTACCTTTACTTCGTCGCCATATGGCCGTGGCGGATGCTTCGTCCGGCCGAGCCGCGATTCCGCTTCGGCAAGATCGTGGCGGGCATCCTGATGGGGACGTTGCCTGCCGGTTTGCTCTTCGATCCGTGGCTGTATCGTCCGGCCATCGTGGGGGCGTCGTTGCTCGTCGTGCTTTCTTTTGGTGCGAGTGCCTGGCGGCTGTTCGTTACATCCGGAAATTCACACCAATGAAGCCAGTATCGGGGATGAGCATGAAACTGTTCCTCAAGTTCTGGGCCTGGTGGGCCCTTTTGGCCTTCCTGCTCTTCCTGCCCAACTACCTGTTCTATTTTCGGGAGGCCACCTTCTGGCCGAGCACCACGCTGGAAGGAGGCGAGACGCTGGGGGCGCTGCGCATGCTGTTTCTGCGCAACAACCAGGACGTGTTCCGGCTTTGTGGCGAGTGGGTCGTCATGTCTTTCCTGCTGTGGTGGTGCTGGGGTCCTTCGCACCGGTGGCGGCTGGGCTTGTGGGTTGGCGGCGCAGGCTACCTGCTGCTGCTGGCATACAACACCTACTGGGTGTTTTATCAGCGCGTGTACGGCACGCATCCGCATTTTGCCGACGATTACCTGTTGGTCAAAGAGGTGTTGCCCGTTTTCCTGCAAGGGGCAGGTGTGGGCCGTTGGACGCAGCTCGGCCTCGGGGTAGGAGGGCTGGTAGTCGTCCTGGGGCTGGTGGGCTGGGCCTTCGGCCAATGGGGCCGAGCGATCGCGCGCGTGCGCCCCAACCGGCTAATGCTTGGCAGTTGGCTGCTCATTGGTCTGTTCGTGGCGGCAGGCACGTGGAAATACCGGAAGGGTACTTTTCCCGGCATCTGGCAGTCGGTGCAGTGGTTCGCCCCGCGCATGGTGGCGTCGCTGCAATCGCCGGCACCCGACACGCTGGCGGAGGGGCCGTTTTTCAAAAAGCTGCAAGCCAACCTGCTCAAGCCCCTGCCGCAAAGGCCGGACGTCTTTCTGGTGTTCGTCGAGGCTTATGGCTCCACGGTGGTGGTGAGCCCCTACACGCGCGACAGCTTCCGGCTGTTTACCGACAGCCTGGAGCGGCGGCTGGCAAGGGCCGGCATCCACACCGCGACGATCTACTCGCAGTCGCCGGTCATTGGCGGGCGGTCGTGGCTGGCGTTCACCTCGGCCATGACGGGCTTGTGGCTCGACAGCCACACGGCCTACGACCGCCTGCTCGATTACCCGGGCACCTACCCGCACCTCGTGACTTTCTTTTCGCGGCATGGCTACCACACGACGCGCATCTCGACCATGAAAGCCACCGAGGAGACCGACTCGCTCATTCCGCTCGACCGCATCAACGGTTTTTTTGGATTCGAGACCTGGCTGCGGTGGGCCGACATCCCGTACGAGGGATACCCCTACAATCCTTTTGGCGGCATCCCCGATCAATACAGCATCGAATACTATTACGAACAGGTGGCGCAAAGCGACCCGCGGCCCGATTTCCTGTTTTTCATCACCACCAACTCGCATGCCCCCTGGTACCTGCCCCCGCCATTGCCCGACGACTGGCACCTGCTCGACACCATCAGGCACAGCCCGAATGGCACGTGGTGGGCCCTGCCCAAGGGGATGATGCGCCGCTACCGGCTCGCGGTGGAGTATCAGCTGGACATGCTGGCGGCATTTGCCGAAAGGCATCTCGACGCAGAGGATCTGCTCATCGTGGTGGGCGACCACCAACCTCCGGGCATCGACCACACCTACGACATCGTGGATGCACAGGCCACGCCGCTGCACGTGTTCAGCCGCAACCGGCAGCTGGTGCGACGGCTCGAAGCACAGGGCTTCCATCCGGGCTTGAACAGAGGGGCCGACCAAGCAACTCTGTGGCGGCACGACACCCTCGCCCTGTGGCTGGAATCGCTGTTGCTGGACGCATCATCCGTTGGCTCAGACGCCGAAATGGGGACTCATTGAATTTTCCGGGGCAGGGTGGGCCAAATTTTTGGAGTTGATTTTTGTCAATTGCCGACTTTTTGCAAACTTAGCGGGCGCAAACGCATGATTTGTTCATTCACAAAACGAAAACCGCTATGCTCATTGTCTACCTGGCGATGACCGCCTTTCTGATCGGAGGGCTGGTCGTAGTCGCAACCAACCAGACGGCTCGGCGTTGATGTGTCGCCTCGAGCACGGCTGTATCCACAGCCACCTCATATCCCATAGAGCATAGCCTTCCCCGAAACTTGCCCCGAGAAACGCTCCGAAACCCCGCAAACCACCCCGGTAATCGTTCCCTTTTGCTGTCTCCTGCGCGCCAGGAGCAGTAGCTTGTTCGACTTGTGAAAAAATCGCGTGCCGGCGATTTGAGGGGAAGGCCGTCAAAACACCATTGCTGTAGCAACGTGTCCGTTCGGTCGGAAAAAGGAGAACTTCCTCCAATTTTCCGGAAGGGCGGCTGTGCTTCGCGCTACCTCCGAACGGCTGCTTGCTCAGTTCGTTTTCCGGAAAATTTCGGGGCATGGGGCAGGTGGCCGGATTTTTTGGCAAGGAAATTGCCATTTTTCTAATAAGTCAAATGTTTTATATTTGACCCGTCCAGGGCCGCCATCTCTTGCGTCGGTCCGAATTATTGTCCCATCGAACATAGCGGCCCGCTTTCCGTGGTGCTGTTTTTCCCCATCCCATGAACATTCGGTTGTGCTTGTCACATCCGTGAAGAGACCATTTACCGTTCGTTTATTTACTCAACTGAAAACCGATTACACCATGTTGATTCTGTATGTGGCCATGGGCGCCGTCTTGTTGGGTGGGGGCACCATTTGGTTGACCGAAATGGCCATCGAACGCGCCAACCGGAGGTTCTGAGTCGCACACCCGATGGCCCGTCTGCTCCCGAGCGGGCGGTGGCCATCGGAGGGCAGCTTTCGGATCGAAGGTAAATTCCGCGAACAAAGCACATTGCCAGAGGCATACCCCCCCGCCACCATGGCGATGACTTCTGGCAAGTCCCGGGTAATCCGTTCGGATGCCCGGGTTTTTTTGTGTCTGGAAGGAAATGGCCAGGGAAAACATTTCGTAACGCCTGACGATTCCGCCAGGCCGGCGTTTGCACTCAACATCGATCATCGAATACTCCTCTTTTTACGTGTCTGCAATGTTGGCATTCGTTTTTTCTCGGCTTGTCACAGTTTTTGCATGGACGATCCTTTGAGGTCGGCCTGGGGTGAACCCACCGCCTGACCGACATCCCTTCCCCCCATTTGCCGGCACGGCAAGCTGTCGGCACCCTGTGCCCCGCAGCCGAAGCCCCTCGCGGGCCGGCATGCGCTGGCCTCGATCATGCCCCCCAATCGTATCGACCCTGTGGCAGGAACAGACATTGCCAGGAATCTGACGACCATGAGAAAACTACCCTCGTTGCCCGTGTTGCTGACCGTATCCGTGTGGCTGTGGACAGCCTTCGCTTTTTTGCCCGAGCACCCCGCTGATAGCGGCTGGATGGCCCTGCCGGCCCCCTGTCCGGGCGGCTCCGGCGTAGTAGGGGGCAAGGTGTTCGGCGATTTCAACTACAATGGCCTGGACGACCAGGTCTCGCCCTTGCCCGACGTCAAGGTGTATCTGTTCGGCTGCGATGCCTCGGGGGCCAGCGTGCTGCTCGACTCAACCACTACCGACGGATTCGGCCAGTACTTTTTCGACGGGCTGGACGACGGCTCGGCCTACCGGTTAGAGTTCGTGCCGCCTGCGGGCCTGGGCTACATCGATGCGCCGGCAGGCGCGGACCACGGAGGGGCCGTCCAGACGGTGACGGCGCCGAGCTGCGATGCCAATGCGGCTTTTACGTACCCCGACGATTATGCCGAGCCCAACCCCGACGTGGCCGCCACCTGCTTCGTCAATGGCGACCCCTTGCCCAACAACTCGGAAGCCAACGAAATGGATGTGCTGGTCCGCTTCAACTGGACTTCGACGGGCAACAGCGTGCCGCCCGACCACCTCGCCACGGCAGGTGAGTTGGGCGCCTGCTATGGCCTGGCATGGGACCGCGACGGCCATCAGCTGTACACTTCGGCCTTCGTCAAGCGGCACGTGGGCCTCGGCCCGCTGGGGCTGGGGGGCATCTACCGTGTCGATCTGAGCGATCCGGACAATCCCGTCACCCAGCCGCTCGTGGATCTGGAGGCGCTGGGCGTCGATTGCGGCACATTGCCCTCGAACGGCGGGCGCGGCCTGCCCCTCACCCTCGACGGGCCGAGCAACGACCCCGAAGCGTACGGCGCCGTAGGCAAGCAGGGGCTGGGCGGCATGGACTTCGATCCGGCCACGGGGCTGCTGTGGCTGGTCAACCTCTACGACGGCAAGCTCTACAGCCTCGACCCCGACAGCGACGGCGATCCGGCCACGCCGCCCACCCAGGCCGACCTGACGGCATGGACGCTGCCCGATGCCGGCTGCTCGGGCGGCACCTTCCGGCCCTTTGCGGTCAAGGTGTGGCGCGATCAGGTGTACGTGGGCGGCGTGTGCGATGCCGCCATCAGCCAGGACACGGCCGATCTGGATGCCATCGTGTTTCGCCTTTCGGCAAATGGCACCTTCGAGCAAGTGGTGCGTTTCGACCTGAGCTATCCGAAAGGCTATGCCGCCAACGCCAACAACTGCGAAAACTTCCCCGGCTGGTATCCCTGGTCCGACGTGACGCCGCCCACCTGCGATGCCGGCGCCACCTACGTCTACCCACAGCCGGTATTGTCGGACATCGCCTTCGACGTGGACGGCTCGATGCTGCTGGGCTTCATGGATCGTGCCGGCCATCAGCTCGGCAACAAAAACTGGCCGCCCACGGGCACCTCGCCCCTCATGTCCAACATCTCGGGTGGCGACCTGCTGCGGCTCGACTATCAGGACGGCACCTGGGTACTCGAAAACAACGGCACGGCAGGCGGCATCACCACGGGTGGGGCCGGCAACGGACAGGGCCCCGGCGGCGGGGAATACTACTTCCAGGATATCTTCAAGGGGCCTGCCGACAACATTCCCACGCCGCCGCATGCCGAGACGGCACAGGGCGACCTGGCCTTCTGGCCCGGCGCCGGCAAGGTGGCCACCACCGCCCTCGACCCCTACAGCACGCTCTTCAACTCGGGCGGCGTCAACTGGATGGACAACCTGACCGGCGAGGTGCAGCTACCCGGCTATGTGCTGTACCGCAGCTCCACCTCCAGCATCTCGACCTTTTCCAAGGCCAATGGGCTGGGCGCCATCGAAGAACTGGTCACGGGCACGCCGCCCGTGGCCGTTGGCGGCACCGTCTGGCGCGACCTGAACAACGACGGCATCCAGGATCCGTGTGAGCCGCCGTTGGCCGACGTCAACGTCAGCCTCTACGACGCCGCAGGCAACGTGCTGGCCACGACCCAGACCGACGCCCTGGGGCGCTACAGCTTCGCGTTCGACTCGCTTCCGCAAAACGAATACTACCTGGTGGCCGGCACGGGCGGTCAGTTCGACCCGGGCACGGGCCTGCTCGATGGGGCTTTCTACATCACGCAGGCCAATACGGGCATGGCGCCCAACCCCGACAAGAACGACTCGGACGCCCTGCCTGCCGGCCTGCAGGCGGGCGGCGCCATCGCGGCCATGCCGTTCATCGCTTTCACCCCTGACGGCCCCGGCTTCGTGGACTACGACCTGGACTTCGGCTTCGGTTCCGACAATGCCAACCCCGTGGCCGGCATCGGCGGCTTCGTCTGGCTCGATGACGACGGCGACGGCATCCAGGACCTCGGCGAAGGGGGGCTGGGCGGCGTGCAGGTGGGTCTGTACCGCACCGACGGCACGCTCGTGGCCCAGCTCGTCAGCCAGGCCGACGGCACCTACTTCTTCCCCAACGTCGAGGCAGGCACCTACTACCTCGCGTTCGACCCTGCCGGCAACACGGCCGGCCTCGCGGGGCTGGTCATTTCGCCCATGGGCCAGGGCAACGGCGCCAACGATTCCGACGTCGATCCCGACACGGGCCGCACGCCCGACCTCGCCTTCGACCCGGCCGATGGCGATCTGGACGTGGATGCCGGGTTCTATTTGCCGAAAGGCACCATCGCAGGCATGGTGTGGACCGATGCCGACGGCGATGGCCTGCAGGATGCCGGCGAGGGTGGGGTGGCCGGCGTCACGGTGCGCCTCTACGATGCCGATGATCAGCTGCTGGCCACGGTCACCTCGGCGGCCGACGGCACCTATGCCTTCGACGCGGTGCCGGCGGGGCAGTACTACCTCGCGTTCGACCCATCGACCAACGCGGCCGGCGTGCCCAACTACCAGTTCGCCCCGCAGGATGCCGGCGACGATACGCTCGACAGCGACGTCGATCCCCTTACGGGAAAAACGGCCGTGGTGGCCTTCGATCCGCTGGCGGGGCCGCTCGACCTGGACGCGGGCCTGGTGGAGCCTGCCGCCGGCATTGGCGGGCGCGTCTGGGACGATGCCAACGGCAACGGCCTGCAAGACGCGGGCGAAGGCGGCGTGGCGGGCGTGACGGTGCAGTTGTTCGATGCCGGCGGCAACCTGCTCGCCTCGGTGCTGACCGACGCCCAGGGCAACTACTTCTTCGGGGGCGTGCTGCTGGGTAGCTACTACCTGCATTTCGACCCATCGACCAATGCGGCCGGCGTGCCCAACTACCAGTTCGCCCCGCAGGATGCCGGCGACGACGCGCTCGACAGCGATGTGGATCCCCTTTCGGGAAATACGGCCCTGCTGGCGTTCGATCCGCTCGATGGCGACCTGGACCTCGATGCCGGCCTCGTGGAGCCCGCGGCAGCCGTGAAGGGGCGCGTGTGGCGCGACGACAACCAGAATGGCTTGCAGGACGCCGGCGAGCCGGGCATCCGGGGCGTCACGGTGTACCTTTTTGGCGAAAGCCAGAACCTGATCGGCACGGCCGTGACCGATGCCAACGGTTCCTATCAGTTTGCCGAGGTGCTGGCCGGTACGTACTACCTCGCCTTCGACGTGAGCACCAACGCGGCCGGCATCACCGACTACGAGCCGACGATCCAGGACGCCGGCGACGATGCGCTCGACAGCGACATCGACCCGCTGACGCAGCAGACGCCGCCCTTCGATTTCGATCCGCTGGCCGGCGATCTGGCGCACATGGACGCCGGCTATGTGTTGCCCTATGCGCAGGTGAGCGGCCGTGTCTGGCTCGATTGCGATGCCGACGGCCTTCAGGATACAGGCGAAGATGGCCTGCCCGGGGTGCCCGTCACCCTTGCGGGAACGGCGCTCGACGGCACGTCAGTGAGCCTGTCGGGCACCACCGATGCTGCCGGCGAATACCATTTCGTCGATTTGCCTGCCGGCAACTACGAAGTGACGTTTGCGGCACCGGCCTCCCCCACCGGGCTGGCCTTTTCGCCTCAAAATGCGGGCAACGACGCCCTCGACAGCGATGCCGACCCGGCTACGGGCAGCGCGGGCGCGTTTGCGGCAAGCGGAGGGACCACCTACCGCTTCGATGCCGGCCTGTACGATGCCGAGCCGCCCCAGTTCGACCAGCTGCCGCCCGACGAGACGGTCGGCTGTGCCGATCCACAGATCGCCGAGCCGCCCGTGCTGACGGCTACCGACAACCTGGGGCCGGTGGACATCGCGTTCGAAGAAACGACCAGCGGCACCGGCACGGGCGGCTGTGCCGGCGGCCTGACCATCCTGCGCACCTGGACGGCCACCGACCAGTGCGGCAACACCACTACCTGGACGCAGACCATCACCACCGGCGACGACCTGGCGCCCTTCATCCTCAACATTCCCGACCTGACGGTGGACTGCGGCACCGACGTGACCGAAAATATCAAGGTGACGGACGACTGCGATCTGTCGCCCGACCTCACCTGGACCGACGAGGTGCTCGACGACGGCTGCCCGCGCGTCGTGCTGCGCACCTATGTGGCTACCGACGACTGCGGCAACAGCCGCATCGGTCTGCAGAAGCTGACGCTGCTCGACACCGTGCCGCCGAGCCCCCACTGGGAAGACCCGCTGCTGCAGGGTTTGCCGCAAGGCGGAGGCCTCGTCGAAGTGCCGTGCGACCAGATGCCCACCTTCGGCGCTGATGCCGTGTCGGGCTGGGACGACTGTGCCGCTGATGTGGACGTGCAGGTCGAGCTGCTGCTCGACGAGGCGGGCGACTGCGCCGCCGATGGCTACGCGTGGCGGCAGCGCTGGCGCTGGACGCTGACCGACCCCTGCGGCAACGCCACGGCAGTCGAGGTGGAGGTGCACGGCGTGGATGAGACCGCCCCCCTGCTGACGGGCGTGCCCGACGACCTGACGATATCGTGTACCGACGTGCTGCCCGAGGCCGACGTGCAGGCCACCGATGCCTGCGATGATGAGGTCGGGGTGGTGATGGAGGAGACGGTACTTTCCGACACCTGCACCCGGAAAATCATCCGCACCTGGACGGCCACGGATGCCTGCGGCAACAGCACGTCGGCGCAGCAGGTCATCACCGTGGTGGACGACGAGCCGCCCGTGCTCACGCCGCTGCACCCCGCACTGCAGGGGCTGCAGTCGGGCGACAGCATCGAGGTGTCGTGTGCCGCGCCCATCGTGTTCGAGGCCGACGACGTCTCGGCCGAAGACGCGTGCAGCGAGGTGGAGCTGACCTTTACGGAAGACGTGACCGTGGGCGACTGCAGCGACGGCTACCTGATCCGGCTGTGGTGCTGCTGGACGGCTACCGATGCCTGCGGCAACACCAGCTCGTTCTGCGTCGTGGTGCGCGTGGTGGACGACGAGCCCCCCGTGCTGGATGCGCCCCCTGCCGACACGAGCATCGTGCTGTGGACGGGCGGGCAGGTGCCGCCGCCAGCCAGCCTTTCGGCAAATGACGCCTGCGACAGCGCGCCCCAGGTGACTTTTGCCGAAGACACCACCTTCCTGGCCGATGGCTGCGACTACGTGCTCACGCGCACCTGGACGGCCACCGACGACTGCGGCAACAGCAGTCAGGTACAACAGAAAATAGAAGTGGACGACCTGTGCGCTTGCCCGGACAGCCTGCTGCAACTCGTTGAGATAGAGGCGGCCTCGTGTGGCCAGACCGACGGGCAAGCCACTTTTGTCACCCTGCTGCCCGAAGAGGCGTTGTCGTGGACGTGGCTGCCCGCCTTCGGCAGCTGGAACGACGGCGTCCTGAGCGGGCTGCCGGCGGGCGATTACGTATTCATCGCCTCGCTGCCCTGGCTAGACGACTGCCACCAGAAAATCGAATTCAGCGTGCCGCAAACGGGCTGCACCGACACGTTGCCGTGGCCGCTCGAGGCAGGCAGCAGTGCGCTGGTCTGCCTGGCCGATGCGGGTGTCCTGGATTTCGACGGGGCGATTCTCTCGGCCGCGTTTTGCGAAAGCGGCAGCAGCCAGACGGTGCAGGCCACCGACCTGGACGGCGATTGCTTCGTGCTGACCGCAAATGCCGACTTTGCTGGGCTGGAAACGCTCTGCGTCGTCCACTGCTTTGCGCAAGGGTGCGATACCACGATCGTGCAGGTACAGGTGACGGCCCCGGCCGTGGATTGCGGGATGTTGCAGCTCGAAAGCCAGGTGCAGCAACCTGGCTGCAGCAACGACGATGGCGCCATCGTCCTTACGCCGGTGAACCTCAGCGGTACGGCCCAGTGGCTGTGGAGCCCCGCCGTGGCCGACGGGCCCGAGGCGCTGCATTTGCCGGCAGGCGAATATGCCGTGACGCTGGTCGATGAGGCAACCGGGTGCATGACCTCGGCCGTCTTCACGCTCGAGGCGCCGGCGCCGACGGCCATCCCGACCGATGCGCTCGAGCTGCAGCACGTGACCTGCCCCGAGGGTGCCGATGGCCGCATTGCCGTGGCAGGCGGCCAGCAGGCAGCGGTATGGCACGAGGGGCAGTTGCTGGGCCTCACACCGCTCGACGGTTTGCCGGCAGGCGACTATCTGCTGCTGCCGGCCGATGCGCTCTGCCCCGACAGCCTGTGGGTCACGCTCACGGCGCCCGATCCCTGGGCCGTCGAGGTGACAGTACAACCCGAGACGTGCGCGGGCAACGACGGCAGCATCGCGCTGACGGTCAGCGGCGCCAACGGCAACTTCAGCTTTGCCTGGGAGCCCGCCCTGTCGACGACGAACGGCGTGGCGGGCGTGGCTGCCGGCACGGCCTTCTCCGTGACGATCACCGACGGGGCCGGGTGCATGCACGTGCTCGACGCGCTGAGCGTGCCTCTGGATTGTCCCCTGACCGACCCCTGTCCCGACGATCCGATTGAAACCTCGTTCCTCGCCGCCACCACCGTCGATTGCGCGGCGGGTGCCGAGCTGTGTGTGCCGCTGCCCGTGGATGGCGACGAGGACGCTGCCTGGCTGCTCGACGGCCAGCCCGTGCCGGGCATGCTCGAAGGCTGTGCTTTCGACACCGCGCTGGTGTTCAGCCTTGCCGGCGCCGTGGCCATGGGCGATGGGCCGTGGTGGCTCGAGAGCTGGGCGCTGGACGGCATGACGCTTTCGGGGCAGTTCGGCACCATCGACGAGCTGGTGCAGTACATCCAGGCCGCCGACCCCGACGGAGCGTGGACCTGGCATGCGTCCGACGCCATGCTGGAGGGGCGAGGGGCGCACGCAGGCATCGGTGCCTTGCACCTGACCCACCTGCCCACCCAGACGGAGTGGGTGGTCGAGCCCAATGTGCGCCTTTCGGCAAATGCGGTGGCACTCACCGTGCCGGTGGGCAGTCATCAGCTCGTGTGGCTGTCGGATGCTTCGGGCTGCAGCGACACGCTGCAGCTGGAGGTGGTCTGCGCCGAGACGGAATGGATCAGCGACACGCTCGATGTGCACGAGGTGACGGTCTTTTGTCCCGACTTCCAGCTGGCCGGCCCCGTGGCGGCGTTCGACATCACGCGTGTGGCAGGCACCCATACGAGCCGCACGCCACTCGAAGCGTACTGTCAGGAGGTGCGCGCCCTCAGCCCCGGTACCGACCACTACCTGCTGGTGGCAAGCGATGCCTGGGGCGGCACCGATTCGTTGCACTACCTCGTCCACGTGCGCAGCGATGAGCGGCCACTGCCGTCTGCCCGTCCCGATGCCGACACCGTGCTGCCCGGCCAGCTGGTCGAGCTGGCGGTGCTGGCCAACGACACCTGGACGGATCCCCTCGTCAGCCTGAAGGTGCTGCCACAACAGACGGAGCTCCGAGGCCAGGCTTATGCCGTGGGTGAGGTGGTGGCTTACACGGCGCCCACCGGCTATTGCGGCTACGACAGGTTGCGCTACGAGCTGTGCGACGGCGTGGGCTGCGATACGGCGCAGGTGACGATCGTCGTCCATTGCCCCGAGCCGAAGCCCTATACCGGCTTTTCGCCAAACGGCGATGGCATCAACGATTACTTCATCATCGAAGGGCTGGAGTGGTGGCCCAACCACAGCCTCACCATCTTCAACAGGTGGGGCGAGGAGGTCTTCCACGCCTCGCCCTACCACAACGACTGGGACGGCACCTTCAAGAGCCTCGACCTGCCCGACGGCACCTATTTCTACCTGCTCGAGTATGGCGAGGGCAAGGTGATGTCGGGCTACGTCCAGCTCAGACGATGAGCGGCACGTCCGCACCCCGACGGCCCCGCTGCAGCCCATGCGGCGGGGCCGTGTATCTTTGCCCCAAACAGTCAGCCCATGCGATTCGTGCGATTTCTCCTTATGCTGCTGGTAGTGGTCGTAGGCGTGATGATCGGCCGCTACATCTATTTCCAGCCCGCCCATGAAGCAGGCGAAGCCGCGCCCGACTTCGAGGCTGTGCTGAAAGACGGCACGCCGTTTCGCCTGAGCGATTATCGCGGCCACTATATCCTGCTCGACTTCTGGGGCAGCTGGTGTCCCCCCTGCCGACAGCAGAACCCCGAGCTGGTGCGATTGTACGATCGCTTTGCAGGGGCGTCCTTCACCGATGCCGAAGGCTTCATGATCGTGTCCATCGGCATCGAGCGCGACAGCGCCCGCTGGGCCGCCGCCATCGAAAAGGACGGCCTGCACTGGCCCTGGCATATCCTCGATCGCGCCACCAGCCTGCGCTTCTTCGATTCGCCCATCGCCAAAATCTACGGCGTGAAGCAGACCCCCACCACCTTCCTCATCAACCCCAACGGCTACATCATGGGCGTGGATCTGCCGCTCGCCGAGGTGGAA
>CAYNYN010000073.1:0-5373 GCA_964401445.1 uncultured Saprospiraceae bacterium
AACGCCTTGCCGCGTTTTGGCCCGGGCGGCCCGGTTGTGGCGAATCCCTCACATCTTGAGGATCACGAAATCGACGCGGCGGTTGCGGCGCCGTCCTTCTTCGGTATCGTTGGGAGCGATGGGTTCGGCCTCGCCCATGCCCTTGTAGCGCAGGCGGCGCGGGTCCACGCCGCGCGACATGAGGTACAGCACCACCGTTTTGGCGCGCTTGCGCGACAGGTATTTGTTGTACTGTTCCGACCCGATGCTGTCGGTATGCCCGCGGATCTCGATTTCCATGCGGGGGTAGCGCGCCAGCAGCCGCACCAGCTTTTCCAGCTCGATGTACGCCAGCGGCACCAGCTCGTACTCGTCGAAGTCGAAATAGATGTCCTTGAGCGTGACCACCATGCCCACCTTCGGCTCCAGGCGCGACAGGTCGTCTTCGGGCACGGGCGCCTCGACGATGGGCGGCACCTTGCGCAGCGACAGGGCATCGAAGTAGTAGTAGGCATAGCCGAAGGCGTTGGCGGCGGGGGCGCGCGTGTGCGTCTCTTCGTCGGTGAAGAAGTTGCCCAGGATGAGGAAGCGACCGTCGTCGCGGGCCGTGAACTGGCCGCTGAGCTTCGTCCAGTAGCCCACGGGCGGATCGATGATCGAGTCGGTCACCCAGTCGGGTTGCTGGTGGATGAGCACCACCTCGCCCGTTTCCAGGGGCGCTTTCGCAAACCACAGCCCGATGCGGTCGATGCGCAGGCCGCGGGGCAGGGCGGCCACCATCATTTCGACGGCGTAGGTCTGGCCGGGCACGAGCGGCTCGTTGAGCGGCACTTGCACGTATTCGCGGCAGTGGGGCTTGCCGTGGCGGCAGCCGTAGAGCGTCAGGCCGATGTAGTATTGGCCGTCGGCGGGCGGCATGCGGCCGAAGCCTTTGTCGGCCCAGTTGTCGGGCACCACCACGCCCGGCCCATACACGTCGGGCGAGGCGCCCGTGGGCGAAGTCCAGTACTTCATCACGCGCGAGAAGCGCCGGCCATTGATGAACCAGCCGATGGGCGGGTTGGCCAGCAGCTCGAAGCTGGGGTTGGGGATGAGGTTGGCGAAGGTGTCCACCACGACCGACTGGCCCCTGACCGGGCTGGCGTACAGCGTCAGGCACCACAGGGCCAGGATGAGACTCGATGGCTTCATGGGGGCGTCATTTGAGGTGGGGAGCCAGCACGTAGGGCATCAGCAGCTCGGCATACTGGCGGTCGTTGGCCAGGCGCGGCGTCTTGTTCTGGCCGCCCAGCTTGCCGCGCTCCCTCATGAATTTGCGGAAAGCGTCGCGCTCCAGCGGCCGCACCACCAGCGGCCGCAGGATGTGGCCTTCGATCAGGTCGCGGTAGTAGATGTTCTGGCGCACCATCTCCTCGTCGAGGCGTTTGGCGAAAGCCTCGAGATCGGCCGGCGGCGTGGCAAACTCGACGAACCACTCGTGGTAGGGCAGTCCGCCCTCGGGCGGGTTGACCTGGGGCGCCACCGTAAAATCGACGATGCTGGCCCCCGTGGCTTCGCAGGCCAGGCGCATGGCCTCTTCCACCTCCTTGCCGATGACGTGCTCGCCGAAGGCTGAGATGAAGTGCTTGATGCGGCCCGTGACGCGGATGCGCGGCGGATCGAGCGAGACGAACTCGACCGTGTCGCCGATGTTGTAGGCCCACAGGCCGGCATTGCTGGTGAGCAGCAGGGCGTAATTGACGCCCGGCTCCACCTCGGCCAGGCTCAGGCGCGTGGGGTGCTCGTTGAAGATCTCGTCGGCAGGCACGAACTCGAAGAAGATGCCCGAATCGACGTTGAGCAGCAGCCCCGGCTCGGTCTGGCTGTCCTGGAAGGCGATGAAGCCCTCGGAGGCCGGATAGGTCTCCACGCTGTCGATGCGGCCACCCACCAGCTCTTCGAGCTTGGCGCGGTAGGGCTCGAAGTTGACGCCGCCATAGACGAAGACCGAGTAGTTGGGAAACACCTCCAGCACGGTGCGCTTGCCCGAGCGCTCGAGCAGGCGCTCGTAGTACATCTGCACCCAGGGCGGGATGCCGCTGATGAGCCGCATGTCGGCCTGCAGCGTCTCCTCGACGATGGCGTCGAGCTTGGTGTCCCAGTCTTCGATGCAGTTGGTGCGGTAGCTGGGCAGCTGGTTGGTGCGCAGCCAGGCCGGCACCAGGTGGTTGGCGATGCCGCTGAGGCGCCCCGTGGGGATGCCGCCCACTTCTTCCAGCTCGGGGCTGCCCGACAGGAAGATCATCTTGCCGTCGAGCCAGGCACCCTTGCCCGTGCGGGCATAGTAGTTGAACAGGGCGTTGCGAGCTGTGCCGAAGTGGTTGGGCAGGCTGTCGCGCGTGATGGGGATGTACTTCACGCCCGAGGTAGTGCCCGACGTCTTGGCGAAGTAGCGGGGCCGGCCCGGCCACAACACGTCGTTTTCACCGGCGATGATGCGGTCGATCCACGGGCGCAGCGCCTCGTAGTCGCGCACGGGCACGCTTTCGCGAAAAGCGCGATAGTCCATTTTGGCCGAAAGGCCATGAGCCCGACCAAAGGCCGTGTGTTCGGCTTTCGCCAAAAGGGCAGGCAGCAGGCGCTGCTGGATGGGCACGGCCTCCTTCGACCAGCGGTCGATCTGGCGGGCGATGTGTTTGGCGAAGGGGCGGATGAGTGTGGCGCGGATTCCCATGATGTGCGATTGCTGTTGATGGATGGGAAGGCAAAGGTAGGGCGCCGGCGAAAAGTGCGTGGCCGGGCGCATCCGCAAAGTCAACAATTGGCCGCAGTGGCTGTTTTATGCGGGCCGAAGACGTGCAGCCCTTGGGTATCCCCCCATTCCTTCTACCTTTGGGCCTCACTTTCCAAAACGTTTCAGAAATGAAAAAGACCATTTTTTCGCTCATTGCCTGTGCGGCATTTTTTGCCGGTCAGGCGCAAAATCAGGACACGCAAATGGATTCGCTCAGTTACAGTGTTGGCGTGCTGGTCGCGCAAAACCTCAAATCCCAGGGACTCAGCAAGCTGGACCCCGCATCCCTGGCCAAAGCCATCGAAGACGTAGTCAATGGCAACGAGCTGGCCATCACCCCCGATCAGGCGCAGCAGGTGTACCTGCGCCACATGGAAAGCCAGAAGCTGGCCCTCAAGGAGGAAAACCTGGCCTGGCTCGAAAAGAACAAGGAACGCCCCGAGGTGAAAACCACGCCCAGCGGCCTGCAGTACGAAGTGATCGAGATGGGCGACGGCCCCAAGCCCGGCCCCACCGACAAGGTAACGGTGCACTATACCGGCATGCTCATCGACGGTACCGTCTTCGACAGCTCGGTACAGCGCGGTGAGCCCATCACCTTCCCCGTCAACGGCGTCATCGCCGGCTGGCAGGAAGCCCTGCAGATGATGCCCGTAGGCTCCAAGTGGAAGCTCTACATCCCCTACAACCTGGCCTATGGCGAACGCGGCGCCGGCTCGCAGATCGGGCCCTTTGCCACCCTCATCTTCGAGGTGGAGCTGCTGGGCATCGAGAAGTAATTCCGACGCACTTGCGTGCAAAAAAGAGCCGGGCCACACCGTCGTGGGGTCCGGCTCTTGCTTGTGAGAAGGAGAGACAGAGAGGAGTGACCACAGCGTCGGACAAATCGGTTGCTCGGCTCCTCCAATCCTCGATGCCATTCACTGGAGTAAAAAAACGAACCATGCGTATCGATATCATATCCGTCGTGCCGGAGCTGTTGCACAGCCCGCTGCAACACTCCATCATGAAGCGCGCTCAGGAAAAGGGGCTGCTCGAAGTGCACATCCACGACCTGCGGGAGTTTGGCATCGGCAACTACCGCCAGGTGGACGACTACCAGTTCGGCGGCGGGGCGGGGATGGTGCTCATGCCCGAGCCCCTGGCCAACTGTCTCGACGCGCTCATGGCGCAGCGCACCTACGACGAGATCATTTACCTGACGCCGGACGGCGAGACCTTCAACCAGAAGATCGCCAACCAGCTCTCGCTGAAGGAAAACCTCATCCTCATCGCGGGCCACTACAAGGGCATCGACGAACGCATCCGCGAGCACTACGTCACGCGCGAGCTCTCCATCGGCGACTACGTGCTGTCGGGGGGTGAGCTGCCCGCGCTGGTGGTGGTCGATGCCGTGGGGCGCCTGCTGCCGGGCGTGCTCAACGACGAGACCTCGGCCCTGTTCGATTCGTTCCAGGACGACCTGCTGGCCCCGCCCGTCTATACGCGGCCGGCCGACTTCCGCGGATGGAAGGTGCCCGACGTGCTGCTGTCCGGCAATTTCAAGGCCATCGAGGAATGGCGCTACGAGCAGGCCCTCAAACGCACGCGCGAGCGCCGGCCCGACCTGCTGCCCCCGGAGGAAGAGTAGAGGGAGAGACGGAGAGATTGAGAGACTGAGTGAAGAGTGAAGGAGGAACGTTTGCGAGCCCTTCAGCGGGCTCGTAAACGTTTGGGCTATAAACCCATTCACCCGATTCAAAAGGCTCTGTGAATCTCTGTGCGTACGCTGTGAAAGAAGAACTGAGTCTACTGCAAAAAGTCGATGGACGATAGACGATGGATAGAGAAGGTTTGTTTGTAATGAGGTGATAGTCAAATTTAAACACTGAACTTTAAACTATAAACTCAAACCCTCAACCCTCAACGCTACCCCCTCAACCCTCAACCAGGAAAAACCTGCGCTGCAGATTTGGCACACTCTGGATGTAGGCGCACCACATCCAGTCCCCCCATCGATTATCGTCCAGCGGAAGCGCCCGCGTCAGCCTGCAAAGCGTTTCCAGCCGAAGTGGACCACCATCAGCAGGCCGGCGAAGATGAGGATGGCATAGCCGAAGGGCATGTAGGAAAAGACGATGATGCGCGTCTTGTCCAGAATCCAGAAGAAGATGAGCAGGGCCGCGATCATCATCACCAGCCCCGACAGGCGGTCGAAGCCCGGCACGTAGTCGAGATCCACGTTGCGGCGGATGATGAACAGGGTGGCCACCATCGACAGCACGGGCAGGATCTGCGTAAAGACGTCCATCTGGAAGATGCTGCGCCGCTCGAACAGGAACACCCACAGGCTCAGCGTGAGCGAGAAGATGCCGGGCACGGCGCTCAGGTAGATGAGGGCCGAGTAGACGTAGCGCCAGGGATCGAGATGCCCTTTGCCTCTGCTCAGGTCGGCCGTGGCCCAGGCCAGCAGCGGCAGCGCCCCGAAATAGCCCACCAGCCACAGCGGATGTTCGGCAAGCAGTCGAAAGAATTCTTCCAGCGTCATAGGATCAATCGCGTTTGAATCAGGAAAACTGCATTGCGCCATGGGCGCAGCGCCGAGCCAATTTACTGTGTCTGGGCGGAAGTTGGCGACGGAG
>CAYNYN010000073.1:5473-13156 GCA_964401445.1 uncultured Saprospiraceae bacterium
CTCAACCCTCAACCATTTTTTGCAGGGGACTCAGGATTAGCCTCCATCATTCACCATCCATCGTCCATCGTCCATTCAGATATCGAGCAGCAGCTTGGTCGGGTCTTCGACCAGCTCCTTGACGCGCACCAGGAAGGTCACCGAGGTGGCGCCGTCGATGATGCGGTGGTCGTAGCTGAGCGCCACGTACATCATGGGGCGCACCACGATCTGGCCGTCCACCACCACGGGGCGTTCCTTGATGGCGTGCATGCCCAGGATGGCCGACTGGGGCTCGTTGAGGATGGGCGTGCTCATCAGCGAGCCGAAGATGCCGCCGTTGGTGATGGTGAACGTGCCGCCCTGCATCTCTTCGATGGTCAGCTTGCCCGCGCGCGCCTTGTCGGCCAGCTCCTTGATCTTGCGCTCGATGTCGGCGAAGTGGAGCGACTCGACGTTGCGCACCGGCGGCACCACCAGGCCGTTGGGCGTGGCAATGGCGATGGAGATGTCGACGTAGTCGTGATAGACGATGTCGTTGCCGTCGATGAAGGCGTTGACGTCGGGCATCTCCATGAGGGCCTTGGCACATGCTTTCGCAAAAATGGACATGAAGCCCAGCTTGATGCCGTACTTCTTGACGAACTGCTCCTGATACTTCTTGCGCAGCTCGATGACGCCCGTCATGTCGATCTCGTTGAAGGTGGTCAGCATGGCCGTCTGGTTCTTGGCCGAGACCAGGCGGGCGGCGATGGTGCGCCGCATGCGGCTCATCTTCTTGCGGCGCTCGTTGCGGCTGAAGGGCTGGGCGGGGGCTGCTGCCGGTGCTGCGGCTTCTTCCTCCTTTGCAGCCGGCTCGGCGGCCGGTTGGGGTGCGGCCTTGTGTGCTTCGGCAGCCTTGAGGGCATCTTCCTTGGTGATGCGGCCGCCCTTGCCCGTGCCTTTCACCTGGGCGGGCTCGATGCCTGCTTCGCGCAAAATTTTGGCGGCAGCCGGCGAGGGATGCCCTGCGGCATAGCCCGATTCCTCACGCGTGGCGGCAGGGGCGGCCGCCTCGGGCTGTGGCTGCGCCTGCTGCTCCGGCTCGTCGCTGGCGGGTGCCGGCGCCGGTTCGGCGCTGCCGCCTTCGTCGGCCGTGACGCTGGTGTCGATCTTGGCGATGAGGGCGCCGATCTCGAGGTCGTCGCCTTCCTTGGCCACGTGGATGAGCTTGCCCGATGCTTCGGCGGGCAGCTCGAGGGTGGCTTTATCGGATTCGAACTCGCAGATGGGTTCGTCTTGCTTGACATAGGCGCCGTCGGGCTTGAGCCATTGCGACAGCGTCACTTCCGTGACCGACTCGCCCACGTTGGGCACGCGTACTTCAACGATACTCATTATTCGAAGTGGTTTGTGAGGAATTTGCGAAAGCGCTTGCAAAGATTGAGTTTCTTGGCCAAATCTCGCAGCGCTTCCGCAAAAAACGCCCCGCTGACGATGGTCAGCGGTCCGACAGGGGACGGAACCGGCAGATCTTGCCCTGGCCGTCGCGCCCCTCGCTGGCCAGGAAGAGGGTGCCGTCGGCAGCAAAGGCGATGCCTTCGGGCTGGGGCAGCAGGCGCTTGTCGAGGCGGGCGATGTGGCGAATCCTGCCGTCGGGCGACAGGATGGCCAGCAGCTTGCCGGGCGAGGAGACTACCCACAGGTCGCCCGTCAGCGGATGGACGGCCAGGGCCGAGGGCTGGAAGCGCAGGTGGTCGTCGGTTTTGGCGAAAGCCTCCATGAGCTTGTCACGCCATTCGCCGGCGGGCTGGGCGCCCAGCCAGGCATCCACGGCCTGCTGGTTGATGAGGTGGAGGGGGCGGGGCTGCAGCTCCCGCGCCTCGAGGTCGAAGGCGTAGATGGCCCGCTCGAAGGGGCTGAACCCCTCGCCGGCGCTGCCCTTGCAGGCCAGCAGCAGGCGGTGGTGGGCGCTGTCGTAGGCCAGCCCCTCGACGTCCTGGGCCTCGCCGAGCGGTGTGGCGTACTTGCGCGTGGTGCGCGTGCGCAGGTCCACGGCGTAGAGCGTGCCGTTGCTCTTGACGACCCAGACCGTAGGGCCCACCTTTTCGACGCCTTCGTAGTCGCCATGCTTGTGGAAGTGGATGGTGTCGAGCAGGGAGGCGTCGTTTGCCGAAAGGCAGAAGAGGATGCCCTGCTCGTCGTTGTGCGTCCAGAGCGTGTCGGGGCACCAGCTCAGGCCCGAGATTTCGCGCAGGGCGTCGGGCAGCAGGTGGCAGGTGTCGGGCCGGCTCAGGTCGTAGGGCATGGCGAAGGGCGAGGGGTCGAAGTGGGCCGCCCAGTCGGCCTGCGGCTGACAGCCGAAGGCGGTGAGCAGCAACGAGAGGAGTAGCGTAGGGTACATGGATGCGGCTTGCATGGAGCGGGAATGGGGTTTCATCGGAGCAGCGCCTCGATGCGCAGTCGATACAGATAACGCGGCGTTTCGGCAAAGAGTGCCTGGTAGAGGTCGAGTGCGCGCTGGCGGTAGGTCTCGTCGCCGGTCAGCGCATGGAGCTCGAAGAAGACGGCGGCCTGCTCCTTGCGGCCCAGCAGGCCCGAGCGCAGCTCGGTGAGGAGGGCGTGGGCCTCGTCGGTGCGGCCGGCGGCGCGGGCGATGCGTGCCTGCACGAGCCGCGTCTCGAACTGCAGGTCGGGGTTGCCCAGCTCGTGCGCCAGCCGTGCGGCTTCTTCGGCGATGCGGTGGGCTTCGTCGTGTTGGCCGGCCTCGCACAGCACGATGGCTTTCTCGACGAGGCTGAAGCCCAGCACCAGGCGGTTGTCGATGCGTCGGGCGATGTCGATGGCGCGGTCGTAGTAGTGCAGCGACTGCTCGTAGTCGCCGAGGAAGAAATACACGTCGCCGAGCGAGTTGACGGCCTTGGCGATGCCTTTCTGGTAGCGCAGCTCTTCGGACAGGGCAAGCTGCTGCTGCAGGTAGTCGATGGCCTCGTCGAACTGGCCCATGGTGCTGTACAGGTCGCCGATGAGGCCCAGGGCGATGGCTTTGCCCTGCTTGTCGCCCAGCTCTTCGGTGAGGGCCAGGTCGCGCTGGAAGTGCTCCATGGCGCGGCTGTAGTCGCCCTTTTGCTGGAAGACGCTGCCCATGCATCCGGTGGCGATGCAGACGAGCAGCTTGTTGCCCAGCTCTTCGGCCAGGGCCAACCCCTGCTGGAAGTTGACGAGGGCGGCGTCGTAGTCGCCCTTTTCGTAGCGCACGATGCCGAGGTTGGTAAAGAGGCCGGCCATGCCCTGCTTGTCGCCCGCCTTTCGGCAAACGTCGAGCTGGCGTTCGAGCCAGGGGATGGCCTCGTCGTACTGGCCGAGGTTCATGTAGGTGAGGCCGAGGTTGCCGACGATGGCGGCCATGTCGGGGGTGTGGGGCTGTCCTTCGGCCATGTGGATGCTGCGCAGGAAGTAGCGCTCGGCATCGCGGTAGCGGCCCTGCCGGAAGAAGAGGTTGCCCAGGTGGCCGTACGTGCGCGCAATGCCGACGCGGTCGTCGAGCTGCTCGAAGCGGGCGGCCGCCTTGACGAGCCAGCCATGGGCCGCGTCGTACTGGCCCTGCAGCATGAGCAGGTGACCAAGGCTGTCCATGGCGCGGGCGATGAGGGCGTCGTCGTGCCGGGCGCGGGCCGTTTGCAGGGCCTCTTCGTAGGCCTGGCGCGCTTCGTCCCAGCGGCCCGTCAGCTCCAGCACCTCGCCCTTGGCCAGCAGCGCCTCGGCCATGCCCGTCAGGTCGTTGGTGGCGCGGAAGCTGGCGAGCAGCTTGTCGTAGTGGGCCAGGGCCGTCTGGTTCTGGTAGTGGCGGCGGGCGTGGTCGGCCGCCTTGCGCAGGTAGTACTGCATCTTTTCGGTGACGCCGGCCTGCTCGTAGTGGAATGCCAGGTCGAGGTAGCGCTCCTCGAGCTGGTCGGCGTAGATTTTTTCGATGGCCTGGGCGATGAGGCGGTGCAGCTTGCGCAGGCGTGCCTTGACCTGCATGCCATAGGCCGCCTCGCGCAGCAGCGAGTGCCGGAACATGTAGCGCAGCTCGTTGACGGCCTGCCAGATCTGGCCCTCTTCGGCATGACGCACCTGCTCGCGCAGTTGCTGCGTCGCGGCGGCGGGCAGGGCGCTATGCGCTTTCATCACCTCTTCGAGCACGGGCAGCTCGAACTCGCGCCCGATGACGGCGGCCGCCTTGACCGTCTCGCGCACCATGTCGGACAGCCGGTCGATGCGGGCCATGAGGATGGCTTCGATGGAGCTGGTCAGCGCCAGCTGCTCGTCCTTGATGGTCCAGTGCCCTTCCTGCTGCACGAGCTGCCCCGTCTCGCGGAAATATTCGAGCATCTGCTCGGCGTAGAAAGGATTGCCTTCGGTGGCGCGCTGGAGGGTGGCCACGAGGGCCTCGCTGACGGGGCCGCCCAGCTGGTCGCGTGCGAAGCGCGCCAGGGCCTGCTCGTCCCACAGGCGCAGGTCGATGCGCAGGGTGTCGATACGGTGGCGTTCGAGCAGGTGCCGGTCCACGATCTCGGGGCGGGCGCCGTTGTCGAGGTAACGCGAGGTGAAGAGAAAGGCGATGGGGAAGCCGACCATGCGAGGCACGAACTCGCGCAGGAAGTCGCGGCTCATGGCGTCGAGCCAGTGCGCATCCTCCACCTCGATGACGATGGGCTGTATGAGCGACTCGGCGATGAACAGGCTCGACAGGGCCGCCAGCGAGTTCTGGTAGCGGCCGCGGGCGTCGAGGTTTTTCCAGAAGGGGTGCTCCTGGTCCAGCCCGATGAGGGCGGCATACACGGGCTTGGTGCGCACGATCTCGCGGCGGATGGCCTCGGCATGCCCGTGCAGGATGGCCGAACAGTCGTTGAGCAGTGCCTGGAAACGCTGCTCGAAGAGCTTGCGGTTGGTGGCGCGGTCGTGCTCGGGCGACTGGTCGAAATAGTTTTTCAGGAAAAAGATGAAAGGGTTGAGCGGCTTGCGCAGGATCTGGTCGGTCTGGCAGGAGAACCACGCCAGGTTGTAGCGGCCCTGCAGCGCACTGCGCAGCTCCCACGTCAGGCGCGACTTGCCGGCACCCGCCTCGCCGAAGACGAAAGCCATGGCGGGGCGGCCCTGTTGCAGGTTCTGAGAAAAGAACATGCGCAGCTCGGCCAGCTCGACCTCGCGCCCCACGAACGGACCCGAGAAGCGCTGGGCGCGCACGGCACTGCGCCCAACCAGCTTGTAGGTGGGCACGCCCCGCTCGAAGCCCTTGTAGGCGATATCGCCCTGATAGCGGAACTTGTAGTGGCGCTCTTTCTGCACTTCCTCGTCGGTCAGTATCTCGCCCCAGGCGGCCTGCGTCATGAGGCGCGCAGCCAGGTTGACGCGCAGGCCCACGGCCGCATACTGGGCGCGCGCCTGGCCCCCCACCAGCCCGGCCCAGGCCACGCCCGAGGCCACGCCGGCGCGCGTGCGCAGGGCCGGCAGCGCGTGCTGCAGGTCCCGCCATTCCTCCTGCAACGACAGCAGGTATTCGAGGGCGCGCGCCACGTTGTTCTCGAAGGTGACGGGCGCGCCGAACAGGCCGAACAGCACGCCCCCCTTGTCGCCGAAGTCCACTTCCTTGAGGTAGCCCCCGAAGGCGTCCATTTGCCGCAAGGCGACCCGTACGAAGTGGTCCAGCGCTTCGTGGGTGTCGAGGCCGTCGAAAGAGATGGCCACCGGCACCACGTGCCGGAATTCGCCCTGCGCGTCGAAGCGCAACACTTCTTCGGGCACGAAGCGCACGAGCACGTCTTCGCGCAGGGGCGGCAGGGACGGTGGCGCCGCCGGTGCCGGCGGCTGCTGCGCGCTGTCGAGCAGGAAGAGGCCCTCGGCGGGCAGCGCCTCGAGGCGGTACGCGTCGGCGAGCAGGGGATGGAGGCTGGCGTCCACCACGATTTCGGACGTGCCGGCGTATTGCTGGGCGCGGGCGCAGCCATCGATGGCCGGCCCGCGGAAGTAGAAGGCCAGCCGCTCGTCGCCCACGATGCCCCATTCCACGGTGCCCAGCGCCATGCCCGTCTTGATGCCGAAGGCGAACTCGTCGAAGCGCATCTCGTCGGCCATGAAGCGGGCCCGCGCCAGCAGGGCCGTGTGGACGAGCCGCTCGGCCAGGACTTTCTGTTGCCTTTCGGCAAATGCAGCCTCCGGGCCATTGGTGCCGGGGAAGAGGGCCGTAAAGGAGTCGCCGGCGAAGTAGGGGATGAAGCCGCCCTGCGCATAGACGAGCTGCACCAGCGGCTCGAAGATCTGGTTGAGGATGAGCGACAGGCGCTCGGCGCCGGCCTTGCCCTGCTTCATCAGCGTGCTCGTCAGGCGGGTGAAACCCGACAGGTCCACGAACAGGGCGCCCCCTTCGAAGGTGCCATGGCGGCGTCCTTCGAGGTAGCGGTCGTGGATGAAATGCGGGATCAGGTTTTTCACACCGGCGTCTTTTGGCGAAAGCACACTTTTTGCGCAAGCACGAAAAAAGCGACGCGCAAGTTACACAAAGGTCGGGCGCAGGAGCCGGATGTGCTTCCCTGCGCCCGACGCAGTGCAGACAAAAGGGCGGGTTGGTGTCAGAAGCCGTAGCCGGCCTTTTGCAGCTGGCGGAGATTGCGGAAGGGGTGGGGCGGGTCGAGCTGGCGCGCCAGGTGCTGGTACACCTTCAGGCGCACCTCCTTGGCAAAGTGCGTGTCGATGCGGTTGAAGGCGTGCCCACCCGGCACGTCCTCGAAGATCTCGTAGTCGAAGTCCTTGCCCGTGGCTTTGAGCGACTTGATGAGGTGCTCCACCTCGAGCACGTTGACGTCTTCGTCGTTGGTGTTGGTGTGGATGAGCAGCGGCGGGCGCCCCTGGTACTTGTGCGCCTGCCAGGCGGGCGAGCGGCGCCGGTACTCCTCGACGTCTTCGTAGGCCGACTTGCCGATGTGGTAGTCCACCTCGTACAGGTCGCGGTAGCGCTGTGTCTTGTAGCCCATGCGGGCGATCAGGTCGCTGACGGGCACGCCGGCGTAGGCCACCTTGTAGGCGTCGGGGTAGTCGAAGATGCTCATCAGCGTGATGAGGCCGCCGTGGCTCCAGCCCAGGATGCCGACGCGGTTGCTGTCTACCAGCTCGTAGTTACGGATCATGTAGTCGCGGGCAGCCTTGACGTCGGCCACCTCGAGGCCGCCGTAGTCGATGAGGCGGTAGTGGCGGCTGCCGTAGCCCGTGCTGCCGCGGTACTCGGGCGCTACCACGACGTAGCCCTGGGCCATCAGCTCGCGGATGATGTGGGCGTAGAAGGTGTTGAAGTTGCTGTGCACGCCGCCGTGCGGCAATACCAGCAAGGGGTATTGCTTGCCGGCCTGCACCGAGCGCGGGATGAAGACGTAGGTGGGGAAGCGCACGGGGTTTTTGGCACCCTGGCCCGTGGGGTTTTTCACCACGCGCGGGGGCGGCCCCGTGAGCGTGACCTTGTCGATGAAGGCCACGTCGCCCACCTTCTGGTACCACATCAGGTCGTCCACGGCCTTCTCCAGCCGGTCGAGGCGGTGGCGCAGGCTTTCGTTCTGGGCTTCGAGCTCCTTGCAGGGGTCGCACTCCTGAGCGCGCAGGCCGGCCGTCAGCAGAAAGACCGGCACGACGAGGATCAGCCATTTTTTCATGGTCGGGTGATTTTGTGTGGAAAAATGTGATAGTCGGTTTATA
>CAYNYN010000074.1:0-13123 GCA_964401445.1 uncultured Saprospiraceae bacterium
TGAAAAAAACTGGATTATAGTGTTTTGCAAAAACAGCCGAGATAAATCTCGGCCTACGTTGGTCAATGACACATCGGTATGTCCTGGGCTTCCTGCCAGAAGCGGAAGTCGGTGGGCAAGTCGAAGTGGAGGCCGCGCATGATGAGCCACACGGCCATGGCCGCCATGAATACGGGCACCACGCGGTAGAGACGCGTGCGCCAGCGTCCCTGGATGGCCTTGCCGGCAAAAGCGGTGGCAGCCATGAGGGGCACCGTGCCCAGCCCGAAGCCCGCCATGTACAAGGCCCCGCCGCCCACCGAGCCCGTGTTGACGGCGCCGAGGATGGCCAGATAGACCAGCCCGCAAGGCAGCAAGCCGTTGAGCAGGCCCGTGTAGAAATGGGCGGCCAGCCCGTGGCGCGACAGCTGGCGGCCGAGCGCAGCGCGCAGCTGCATGTAAGCCCGGCTCAGCCACGGCCATTGCAACAAGCGCTGCTCCACACCCACAGCACCCAGCACGACGACGAGCAGCAGCACGCCGGCACCAATGGACAGCCACGACTGCAGGCCGGCCAGGAAAAAGCCTTTGCCCACCATGCCGATGACCAGGCCGAGCAGCATGTAGGTGAGGATACGACCGGCGTTGTACAGCATCACGGAGGCCACGCGCTGCATCCGGTCGTTCCGCCCCGTTGCCGGCAGCCCCAGCGCAATGGGCCCGCACATGCCCACGCAGTGCAGGCTGCCCAGAATGCCGATCGTAAATGCTGCCCAGAGGGTGGTCATACGACGGTGGTTGAGGGTTGAGGGTGTAGCGGCGAGCGTTTGCTGCGCGCCACCCCTTTGCTCATTTTTACCATCCCGCTCAGTGGCATGGCGGGGATGTTTTGCGAAGGGTCGGGGTTGTGTGCCTCACAAAATCAGCGTCGTCTCGGTATAGTACTCCTTGCCCCCGGCCTGCCAGTCCACTTTGACGCGCCAGAACCCGGCAGCCAGCTCGTCCATGGGTACGCGCATCTTGCCCGATTCGTCCACCCGGATGTCGAGCGTCTTGTCGAGGCGCTTGTCGGAGGGGCGGAAAAAGACCACTTTACCCGATGGCGTGCCCGCCTCTTCCGGGAAATCGAGCACGACCTCTCCCTTCTGCCGGTCGGCCAGGATTCGCAGTTTGTGCTTCAGCGCGGCCGCGTTGGCCAGCTTTTCGTAATGCTGCTGATAGGCCAGGTCCTGGGCATAGTAGTCGTCGGCCACCAGCGTGTGATCGACCGACTTGCTCTTGATCACGAGCGTCACCATCACCACGACGAAAGCCGTGTACACGATGGCGATGCCCCAGCCCCAGTGAAATTTCATGGCTCCATGTATTTGAGTGTGAAAGATTTGCGATTGATGCAAAAGGACGATAGACGATGGACAATGGAGGTTAAAGGCATGAATGCTTTCCCTTCCCTAATTGGTGCTCCTACTTGAAGGGCCCCAGGAAGGTGGTCTTCACCTTGTCCACGCGTCGGTCGCCACTGACCACTTCGATGTAGAGCTTTTTCGATCTGCTCGGCATGGCCTCCTTGGGCAGTTCAATCATGAGGCTGCCCTCGACCATTTCGCCGGGCGGGACGACCAGAGTAGTATCCACACCAACCACTTTGATGACGGCCTCGTCCTCATTGAGCAGGCGAAAATCCAGCGGCATGTCTTCGGTCGTCTTGTTGAATACCTTGAACTGATAGAGGTTCATCAGCATGCCCTCGGTGGTTTCCTTGTAGGTGAAACCTGGCTGCCGCAAAATGACGGCTTCGCCGATGCCGCGGGTGGCCAGCAGCACCACGTTGGCTACGATGAGCAGGGCCAGCACGACGGTATAGCCGATGACGCGCGGCGTCCAGATGGTCTTGCGCCCCTCGACGATGCCGTTGTAGCTGTCGTAGCGGATGAGGCCGCGCGGCTTTTTGATCTTGTCCATCACGGCGTCGCAGGCGTCCATGCAGGCCGTGCAGTTGATGCACTCGAGCTGCGTGCCGTTGCGGATGTCGATTCCGGTGGGGCACACCTGCACGCACAGCTTGCAGTCGATGCAGTCGCCCTGCAGCTTGAGCGGTTTTTCATCCGGGGTTGACTCGAGCTGTTTGGCGGCCAGCTCTTTGCTGACGTTTTCCTGAATCTGTGCCACGGGGTCGGCCTTCTTGCGGTTCTTGCGCAGCTTGCCGCGCGGCTCACCCCGCACAAAGTCGTAGATGACGACGATCGAGTTGTCGTCGAGCAGCACGCCTTGCAGGCGGCCGTACGGGCAGATGGCCACGCACACCTGCTCGCGCAGGTAGCTGAACACGAAGAAGAAAGCACCCGAAAACAGCAGCATGGCCGTGAAGCCCGCCTTGTGCTGCGCGATGGGTTCGCTGGCGATCTGTATCACGTGGTCCACGCCGATGATCCATGCGAGGAAGGTGTTGGCCACCAGCACGGCGATGGCGAAGAAGATCCCGTACTTGAGCACCCGCTTGCGGATCTTTTCGGCATTCCACGGCATTTGCGCCAGCTTGCGTTGCTGGTTGGCGTCGCCGTCGATCCAGTACTCGATCTTGCGGAAGACCATTTCCATGAAAATGGTCTGCGGGCATACCCAGCCGCAGAAAAGCCGGCCCCACACCACCGTGAACAGAATGATGAACACCACGAGGGTGAGCATGGCCAGCACGAACAGGTGGAAATCCTGCGGCATGAAAGGCAAACCGAAAAGGATGAACTTGCGCTCCAGCACGTTGAACAGGAACATCGGTTCGCCGTGGATCTTGATGAACGGAGCGCCGAAAAGGAAAGCCAGCAACACCCAGCTCACGTACGTCCGCCACCGATAGTAGCGTCCCTTCGGCTTTTTGGGGTAGATCCACACTCGCTTGCCCGACTCATCCACCGTGGCGATGCGGTCGCGGAAAGCTTCCTTTTCCTGCGGGGTCATGTGTGCATTCATCTTCCAATAGATTTGCGGAGGTGGATGGATTGGACGATGGACAATAGACGATGGACGATGGATGATAGACAGTGGATAATGAAAATTCACAGCCTGCCCCGAGTATCGGGTGCTCCTATCGCTCCCTCACTCCATCGCTCCGTCACTCCATCTCCATAACGCCGGCCCGGGCACGGGCGGCTCTTGCGAGCCGCCCGTTGAGCCAGGCAGATCAGTTCATACCCACTTCGTCACCCGACACTTCGGTGGTCTCGGGCGTGGTATCTTCCATAGCCTGTGGTTGGCATTTCTCACCTTCGGGCGCCTTGCCCTCCTTGTTGGTGCCTGCCAGCTTGACGAGGATGTAGCTTGCTACGCGCTGGATGTCCTGCGGACGCAACTGGGTCTTCCAGGAAATCATACCCTTTTCGGGCACCCCTTCCGACACGGTGTGGAACACGTCTTTGATGGTGCAGCCGTGAATCCAGAACTCGTCCGTCAGGTTGGGGCCGATGTTGCCCGAGCCGTCGGGCTGGTGGCAGGCGGCACAGTTCTGCTCGAAGATGGTCTGCCCGATGGACAGCTCCTGCTCGTCGGTCAGGATGGTGGCCGTGTTTTCATCCACGGCAGCGCCCATCTGGGCCTTGTAGGCAGCCACGGCCTTTTCGGCCTGCTTCATCTCCATCTCCAGCTCTTCGACCGAGCTGGGGCCATAGCCCAGGAAGTGGTAGTAGCTCATGTACACCACCCCGAAAATGATGGTGACGTAGAACAGGGCCACCCACCAGGGCGGCAGGCTGTTGTCCAGCTCGCGGATGCCGTCGTACTCGTGGTCGAACATCACCTCTTCCTCGCGCTCCACGGGCACGGCCTTGGTCATGCTCTTCATGAAGCGCTCCCACCACGAGGTCTTTTCCTTTTCCTCGAGGTATTGCGATACATCGACCCCCTGCTGCTTCAGATACTCGAGTTCCTGCATGCGCGTCACGAGGGTGAACAGGCGCACGATGGTGTAGAAAGCCATGATGACGACCACGGCGCCCAGCGCGATGATGATGTTGGTCATCAGGCGATCGAGGTAGTGCGGGTCGGCTGCGGCGCCGCCCTGGTCCTGCGCCATGAGTACGCCCCCAATCAAGGTCGCCCACACGGCGAGCGCTATCCGGATGGTTGATTTATGCTTCATTTCGATTAGCTTTTTCAGGTTCGGAATCGTCGAGCGGCAACGCCGCCATGTGATCGTAGAAGGCGCGGTCGCGCGTCAGCACCAGCCAGATAGCCATCACGAAAATGGTAAAGAAGGTCACCAGCGCGAAAATGGCCATCCAGTTCAGGTCGCCGCTCTGGGATTGAATGATGTATTTGAACATGGTGGTATTTTTTTGAAAACGGGGGCAGGGATGCAGCCCCACCCCCTGGATTCGACTATTTCTCTGCTTGTTGCTGCACCTTGATGTCGGTACCGAGGCGCTGGAGGTAGGCGATCACGGCGATGATCTCCTTGTTCTCGAGGCCTTCGTAGTCGATGCCGCTTTGGCGCAGCTCGTCGGCGATCATCTTGGCCTGCAACTTCAGGTCCTCCTCGGCAATCTCCTCGTAGCCCTCTTCGTAGGGCGTGCCGAGGCTGCGCAGCACGCGGATCTTGTCCTTGATCAGCGAGTAGTCCAGGTCGTTCTCGGCCAGCCACGGGTAGCGCGGCATGATCGAGCCCGGCGAAGTCGATCTCGGATCGACGAGGTGGTTGAAGTGCCATGCGTGGTTGTACTTGCCACCTACGCGGTGCAGGTCCGGACCCGTGCGCTTCGAGCCCCACAGGAAGGGACGGTCATAGACGAACTCGCCCGACTTCGAGTAGTCGCCATAGCGTTCCACCTCCGAGCGGAAGGGGCGCACCATCTGCGAGTGGCAGCCCAGGCAGCCCTCGCGGATGTAGAGGTCGCGACCTGCCAGCTCGAGCGGCGTATAGGGCTTCACCGATTCGATGCGCGGCACGTTGCTGTCGATGGTGAACATGGGGATGATCTCGACCAGACCGCCGATGAGGACGAGCACCAGGCTGGCCAGCAGCATCTGGATGGGCCGGCGCTCGATCCAGCGGTGCCAGTAGCCGTCGCTGTGGCCGGCCACGGCGACGCGGGCAGGCGCCTCGGCGGCCTCGTTGGCCACAAACGAGCCCTGCGCCATGGTCCGGGCCAGGTTGTACACCATCATCAGTACGCCCGTCAGGTACAGTGTCCCACCAAATGCGCGCAGCGCATACATCGGGATGATCTGGGTGACCGTATCGAGGAAGTTGGGATACTTCAGCAGGCCATCGGGCAGGAACTGCTTCCACATCAGGCTCTGCGTCCATCCGGCCCAGTACATCGGAATGACGTAGAAGAGGATGCCCAGCGTGGCGATCCAGAAGTGCGTGTTGGCCAGCTTGACCGAGTAGAGCTTGGTGTTGTGGAGGCGCGGGATCAGCCAGTAGAGCACGCCGAAGGTCAGCATGCCGTTCCAGCCCAGCGTGCCCACGTGCACGTGGCCGATGGTCCAGTCGGTGTAGTGGCTGATGGCGTTGACGCTCTTGATCGAAAGCATGGGGCCTTCGAAGGTGGCCATACCATAGGCCGTAACGGCTACCACCATGAACTTCAGGATGGGATCCTGACGCACGCGGTCCCACGCGCCGCGCAGCGTCAGCAGGCCGTTGAGCATACCACCCCACGAGGGCGCGATCAGCATGACCGAGAAGACCGTACCGAGCGACTGCGCCCAGTCGGGCAGCGCCGTGTAGAGCAGGTGGTGCGGACCCGCCCAGATGTAGATGAAGATCAGCGCCCAGAAGTGGATGATCGACAGCTTGTAGCTGTACACCGGCCGGTTGGCAGCCTTGGGCACGAAGTAGTACATCAGGCCCAGGTAGGGCGTGGTGAGGAAGAAAGCCACGGCGTTGTGGCCGTACCACCACTGCACCAGGGCATCCTGCACGCCGGCGAAGACGGGGTAGCTCTTCCAGAAGCTCACCGGCACCTCGATGTTGTTGCCGATGTGCAGCATGGTCACGGTGACCCAGGTGGCGATGTAGAACCAGATGGCCACATACAGGTGCTCCTCGCGGCGCTTGAGGATGGTGCCGAACATGTTGATGCCGAAGATCACCCATACCAGTGCGATGAGGATGTCGATCGGCCACTCCAGCTCGGCGTACTCGTGCGCGCTGGTGATACCCAGGGGCAGCGTCAGCGCCGCCAGCACGATGATGAGCTGCCACCCCCAGAAGTGGAGGTTACTCAGCAAGTCGCTGTACATGCGCGTCTTGAGGAGGCGCTGCAGCGAGTAGTACACACCCATGAAGATGCCATTGCCCACGAAGGCAAAAATGGCGGCGTTGGTGTGCAGGGGGCGTATCCGACCAAAGGTCGTGTACGGCGTGTCGAGGTTGAGGTCGGGAAAGACCAATTGCAAGGCAAGGATCAACCCGACCAGCATCCCTACTACGCCCCAGATCGTCGTCGCAATAGCGAACTTGTTGACGATCCTGTTGTCGTAGGCAAACTTTTCTACCTGGCTCATAAGGACTGGTTTTTAATTGGACTGTTTTGTTTCGATGTCAGAGGAAGTTGCGTCCGTATCGTCCAGCAGGATGCGCATGGACGGCGTGTAATCGTCGTCGTATTGGCCCGAGCGCACCGCCCAGATGAAGGCGCCCAGGAAGATGAGCGCGATGAACAGGCTGGCACCGATGAGCAGAATCATGATGTTCATTGTCCACTAATTTTCAGCAAAATAGGGCCGGGCAGGTGCGTTGGTCCGATGAGTCAGCTCAGCGACGTCGTTGACTTTTGTCACTGATTTGTAAGAAACCCTTTTTACTCACTGGGCCACAGCCCCATACGCCAGCCCAGCAGCGTGGTGACGCCCACGCCGAAGGCGACGATGGTCACCGAGCTGGCCGGCATGAGCACGGCCGCAATGACGGGCGACAGCAGGGCCTGCACCGCGTAGCTCTGCCCGATGACGTTGTACACCGCCGCCAGGCCATAGGCCTGAAAGACCGAGCGCACGGACTTGCGCGCATAGGCGAGGAACCGCGGCAGGTCGGCCAGCCGCGTGCCGTCGAGAATGGCATCGCTGGCCGGCGTGAAATGGGTGATGTCTTCGGTCACGGCGATGCCCACGTCGGCCTGCCGCAGTGCGCCGGCATCGTTGAGGCCGTCGCCCAGCATGAGCACGCGATGCCCCTGCTCCTGCAGCTGCCGGATGAAGGCCAGCTTGTCCTCCGGTTTTTGCCGGAAGGCCATGTGGCTTTCGCCAAAAAGCGGAGCGAGGGCAGCCGCCTCGCGCTCGTTGTCGCCCGACAGCAGCCACACCTCCTTGCCCTGGTCGCGGAAATACTGCACTACCCTTTCGAAGCCGGGCCGCCATTCCGATTCGAGCACGAAGCGGCCTTTGACCGCGCCGTCGATCTGCACCCACACCTCCGAACCGCCTTTTGCGGAAGCGCCCACGAAGGCGGCACTGCCCACCCGCACCGGCACGCCATCGACCCGCGCTTCGAGACCCTGCCCTTGCACCTCGCGAAAATCCTCGACACGCGCCTCGGCCTGGCCGAGGGCGCGCACGAGCTGGCGGCTCATGGGATGCGCCGACTGGGCTGCCAACGCCGCTACCCTGTGCTGCTCGTCGGCCGTGAGGGGCGTCCCGTCGTAGCGCAGGCGCGCCTTGCGCGTGGTGGTCAGCGTGCCCGTCTTGTCGAAGACGACGGCCGTCACCTGCTGCAGCCGCTCGATGACGGTGGTGTCCTTGAGGTAGAAGCGGTTGCGGCCGAGGATGCGCACCGCATTGCCGAAGGTGAAGGGGATGGCCAGCGCCACCGCACAGGGGCAGGCGATGATGAGCACGGCCGTGAACGCGTCGATGGCGGCGCGCACGTCGCGGGGCCACCACCACGCCAGCGTGCCGAAGGCCAGCACCAACACCACCGCAGTGAACCACTTGCCGACGCGGTCGGCCAGCAGCTCGGTCTTGAGTTGGGTTTGTTTGTGTGCAAAAGACTGTTCGTTCCACAGGCGCGTCAGGTAGCTCTGCTCGACGGCTTTGGTCAGCACCACTTCGATGGCGCCCCCCACCTGGCGCGCGCCGGCAAACACCTTTTCGCCCTCGGCGGCAGGCTGCGGCTCGGCCTCGCCCGTGACGAAGCTGTAGTCGAGGCGACCGTCGCCCTGCACCAGGATGCCGTCGGCCGGCACCAGCTCGCCATGGCGCACCCGGATGCGGTCGCCGGCCTGCAAGCGCCGTACGGGCACGCTGCGCTCCGCGCCGTCCTCGACCAGCGTCGCCGCCAGGGGCAGCCACGACTTGTAGTCGCGGTCGAAGGAGAGCTGCGCCCACGTCTTCTGCTGGTACCATTTGCCTACGAGCAGGAAAAACACCAGGCCGGCCAGGCTGTCGAAGTAGCCCGGCCCCGTCTGGGTGAGCACCTCGAAGGTGCTGCGCCCGAACAGGGTGAGCATGCCCAGCGACACGGGCACGTCGATGTTGAGCTGGCCCATGCGCAGGCCCTGCCAGGCCGAACGCAGGTAATCGACACCCGAATAGAACAGCACGGGCAGCGACAGCAGCAGGTTCAGGTAGCCGAACACCCAGACCCACCCCTGCTGCGCAGCCAGGTCGAGCCCCAGGTACTCGGGAAAGCTGAGCAACATCACATTGCCGAAGGCAAAACCCGCAATGCCGATCTGGTACAACAGGCGCCGAGGTGTCTGACCCCGGCGGCCCTTTTCGGCGGAAGCCAGATGGATGGCAGGCGGATAGCCCACAGATGCGAGCAACTCCACGATCTGACGCAGGCTGATGCGGGCCGGATCGAAGGTCAGCGACACCTCCTTCTTCATGAAATGCACGCGCGACTGGATGATGCCCTCGCGCAGCCGATACAGGTTTTCGAGCAGCCACACGCAGGAGGCGCAGTGGATCTGGGGCAGGTGCAGCGTCACCTTGGCCACGCGCTCGTTGCGGAAGTCGAGCAAGGCCTCCACCACCTCCTCGTCGTCGAGGAACTCGTAGCGCTCCTGCCGCCGCCCCTTGAGCGAGATGCCGGGGTTTTGGTCCAGCTCGTAGTAGCGGCACATGTCCTTTTCCTGCAGGATCTGGTAAACCATGCTGCAGCCGGTGCAGCAGAAGCACTTGCCGTCGTATTCGATGGGGTTTTGCCCGCAAGGCTCGCCGCAGTGGTAGCACACGCCCGGCTCGGCTTGCTCCTCCGGATCAGGCGGTTGTGGCAGGGAAGTCAGTTTCCTGTCTGGTGTGAGGGCCGTCATTTCGGAAATGTTTCTGCAAATGTGCCGGCCCGCACACCCCGCCCCTGTTGAGGTTCGTCATCCCGGCGGCTGACTTTCGTCAGCCAGCTCGGAATGCCATTCACAATCAGCAACCAAAGGGGGTGTGATGTAAAATTGATGACATTTCTTTAATTTAGCACGCGACTGTTCACGTTCATTTTTTCATCAAAACAAAGCGTCATGAAAAACCTGAAGTTGATTTTCGGCGCGTTTCTGATGGCTGGCGCCCTGTTCGCGCTCGTTGCCTGCAATGGCAACGAAGGCAGCAGTGAAGAAGCTGCAGAGGAAACCACCGAGCAAGCCGAAGAGGCTGCTCCTGCCGAGGAAACCGCTCCTGCTCCCGACAGCACCGCCGTCCAGGCCGACAGCACGGCCCAGGAAGCAGCTGGCGAGGAAGGTGGCGAGGAGCAGTAAGCCTCACCCCCACCTGAAAAATCAAAGTTCAACCGACCCTGCCCCTGCCCGGGGCAGGGTTTTTTGTGTGCCGAAGGCCTTACTTTTGGCCCTCTGTGAGCCAAAAGAAACCCCGACCGGATGAACTTCGATCGCGCACGCATCTCATTCCTTTGCCCGCTGGCTGTCCTTTGCTTCTTTTTGGGTGCGGTCAGTCCGCTGCCCGCACAGGAAGCGCCCGAGCGCCACTACGACAACGACACCCATCTGCTGGCCGTAGGTGCCAGCTACGGGTTCCATTTGCCGGCAGGCGACCTGGCCCGGCGCTTCGGCACCAACCTCACCTTCGGCCTCGGCCTGGAATGGATGAGCCGCAACAACTGGTTCATCGGGCTGCATCATCACTACCTCTTTGGCGAGCAGGTCAAGGAAGACCCCATCGCCCTGTTGCGCGACGCCGACGGCAACATCCCGGGCGAGAACGGCGAACCGTCCTACATCCGCCTGCGCGAGCGCGGCTTCGCCTCGGGGCTCCACTTCGGCTACCTGTGGTCGCTCACCCCCAACCCGCGCTCAGGCCTGCGCCTCGAAGGGGGCATCGGCCTGCTGCAGCACAAGATCCGCGTGCAGGAAGACCCGCAGTCGTTCGTGGCGCTGGTGCACGGCGACTACAAAAAGGGCTGGGACCGTCTGACGCACGGCCTGTCGCTGCGCCAGTTCATCGGCTGGCAGACGCTGAGCGAGAACCGCCGCATCAACTTCTTCATCGGCATCGAGCTGGAAGAGGGCTTCACCCGCAACCGCCGCGACTACGACTTCGCCACCATGGGCAAGCTGGACGAACGCCGCTTCGACATGCTCATCGGCCTGCGCGCCGGATGGATCATGCCGTTCTACCTCAACCAGAACCCTGAAGAGATCTATTATTGAGCGGGTTGAGGGTTGAGTGTTTGAGTTTAAAGTTTAGTGTTTAAAGTTTAGTGTTTAAAGTTTACCATCAGTGTTTTACGAATAAAAATTACATATCCATCGTCTATCGTCTATCGTCCATCGACTTTTTCCAGTAGACTCAATCTTCAAATCCTCTTTACGCGATATTCATCATCATTCACCGGCGCTCTAATTATCCTCCTTCATTCGCGGCGCCATATCCCTACCTTTGCGCCCGCAACGCCCAACTTCATTCATGCTGTACGACCTCGGCATACGACTCTACGTGCTGGCCATCCGGCTGGCCGCCCTGTTCGACGACAAGGCGCGGCGGTGGCTGGCAGGCCGACGCGACAACGACGCGCGCCTTGCCCGTTTGCCGCAAGGCAAGCCGGTGGTGTGGGTGCACTGCGCCTCGCTCGGCGAGTTCGAGCAGGGGCGCCCCCTCATCGAGGCCCTCAGGGAGCGCCATCCCGAGCTGGCCATTCTGCTGACCTTTTTCTCGCCCTCGGGCTTCGAGCTGCGCAAGGACTACCCTGGCGCCGACGTGGTGGCCTACCTTCCGCCCGACTTGCCCGTAGCCGCCGAGGCATTCGTCGCACGCGTGCAGCCGGCCCTGGCCATCTTCGTCAAGTACGAGTTCTGGCGCAACCACCTCGAAGCCCTGCAGCGCCGGCGCATACCCACCGTGCTGGTGTCGGCCCGCTTTCGCAAAAACCAGGTGTTTTTCAGGCCGTGGGGTGGCGCCTTTCGGCAAATGCTGCGCTGCTTCACGCGCATTTTCGTGCAGGACGAGAGCTCGCGTGCGCTGCTGCGCCGCATCGGCCTGGAAAACGTGGACGTGGCCGGCGACACGCGCGTTGATCGCGTGATGAGCATCGCCCGCCAGACGCCCGCGCCCCTGCCGCTGGTGGATGCCTTCTGCCGCCCTGCCCGACACGTACTGGTGTGCGGCAGCACCTGGCCGGCCGACGAAAAGGTGCTGGCACCACTGATCGACGAGCATTTGCCGGAAGGCTGGAAGGTCATCATCGCACCGCACGAGATCGACGAAGGCCACGTGCGCGCCCTGATGCGCCAGCTCGCCCAGCCTGCCGTGAGCTACAGCGAAGCGAGCCAGACCACCGCCGCGGCGGCCCGCGTGCTGATCATCGACAACGTGGGCATGCTGTCGCGCCTGTACCGCTATGGGCGCATCGCCTACATCGGCGGGGGCTTCGGCCGGGCCATACACAACACGCTCGAGCCCATGGCCTTCGGCCTGCCCGTCCTCTTCGGCCCGCGCTATGAGGGATTTGCGGAAGCGGAATACCTGGTGTCCTCGGGTGGCGGCCGCAGCATCCGCTCGGCCGAAGAGCTGATCGCGGCCTTCGACGCACTGTGCCAGGAAGCGCAATGGACGCACAGCCACCGGATGGTGCAGGCCTACATAGAAAACAACGCGGGCGCCACCGGCCGCATCCTGGATGCGCTGGCGCCCCTCTTGCAGCAAATCAAAAGCAACCAGCCCGAAAAGATCGAAGATGCAGCAGGTTCACGAACTCTTTGAACGATTTCGGCACCTCAAGGTGCTGGTACTGGGCGACGTGATGATCGACCGCTACCTGACGGGGCACGTGTCGCGCGTGTCGCCCGAGGCGCCCGTGCCCGTGGTGCATTTCCAGAAAGAAGAGAACCGGCTCGGCGGTGCCGCCAACGTAGCCCTCAACATCGCCGCCATGGGCGCTACGCCGCTGGTGGTCAGCGTCATCGGCGACGACCCCTATGGCGAGGTGTTCATGGACCTGCTGCCGGCCGCCGGCATCGACGCCACGGGGATCGTGCGCAGCCCCAACCGCCAGACGACCGTCAAGACGCGCGTCATCGCCCAGGGGCAGCACCTGCTGCGCATCGACCGCGAAGACACCCACGACCTCGACGTGGACGAGACGGCCGAGGTCATTGCCCGCCTGGCCCGGCTGTTGCGCACCGAGCGGCCCGACGTCATCCTCTTTCAGGACTACAACAAGGGACTGCTGACCGAAACCGTCATCGGGCAGGCCATCCGGCTGGCGCAGGAAGCAGGCATCCCCACCACCGTCGATCCCAAGTTTCACCGCTTTTTCGCCTTTCGGCAAACGACGCTCTTCAAGCCCAACCTCAAGGAGGTGTCCGACGCGCTGGGCCGCAAGGTCCAGCCCACCCTCGACGACCTGGCGTGGGCCAGCCGACAGCTGCGCCAGCGCCTCGACCACCAGATCACGCTGATCACCCTTTCGGAAAAAGGCATCTTCTACGACGACGGAAAGCAAATGGACATCCTGCCGGCTCATCCGCGCGACATCGCCGATGTGTGTGGCGCCGGCGACACGGTCATCAGCGTGGCCACGCTGGCCCTGGCTGCAGGCCTGCCCATCAGCGAGGTGGCGCGCCTGGCCAACCTGGCCGGCGGACAGGTCTGCGAACGCGTGGGCGTAGTGCCCGTGGATGCGCGGCGCCTCGAGCAGGAATATGCCCGCCTTCTTACGCCCGGATGAGGGCTCCGACGTAGCACGAGATTTATCTCGTGC
>CAYNYN010000075.1:0-12863 GCA_964401445.1 uncultured Saprospiraceae bacterium
CGAGGCAAACCCTCAACCCTACACGCTCAACCCTCAACCAGAAAAAAAACTGCGTGCTCACTGCGTCATGCTGCGCCTGAAAGCTGCGGTTATGAAAAACCGGGGGCCAATTTCCCAAACCACTTCGTAACGAGTATCCAAACAGCAACCTCATGCGCATTTTCCTCATCGGCTTCATGGGTGCCGGCAAGAGTCATGTGGGCAGGGAGCTGGCGGCCTCGCTGCAATGCCCCTTTGTCGATCTCGATGCCTTCATCGAGGAGCGTGCCGGCAAGACCATTGCGGAGCTGTTTGCCGAAGTGGGTGAGGCGGGCTTTCGCCAAAAGGAGCGCGAGGCCTTGCGACATTTGCCGGAAGGCGAATGGCTGGTGGTGGCCACTGGTGGCGGTACGCCCTGCCATTTCGACAACATGGAGTGGATGAACGCGCAGGGCCTGACCATCTTCCTCGACGTGGCCCCTGCGCTGCTGGCGCGCCGCCTGTTTCCCGAGCGGCACCATCGGCCGCTGATTGCCGGCTTCGATACCAAGGAAGCGCTCGCCTCCTATATCGAGGAAAAACTTGCCGAGCGGCGGCCCTGGTATGCGCGGGCCCGGCTGGTGCTCGAGGTGACTGCCGACCATGAGCCGGTAGCCCGACAGCTCGAAGCCCGGCTGAGGCCGCTACTGTGAGGGCGCTCAGCCCTGTTTGCTTTGCTCCTCTTTTGTCGGGCTGGGCGTCGGCGGCTGGGTGCGCAGGCGCTGGTCGCGCTTCAGGATCAGGCTGGCCAGCTTGCGGGCTTCGGTCTGGTAGTCTTTCCACCAGCGCACGCTCCACAGCGGGGTGGGGTCCATGCCTTCCTGTTCCATCTTTTTCCAGGCCGTGCGTTCCCATTCGGGGGCGATCATGAGCGTATCGGCCATGAGGCCGTCGGGTACGAGCACCTGTGGCGGCGCGTCTGCCAGCGGCGGTTCGACACACAGATGGAGCACGTAGTTCTCCCATTTTTTCTCGAAGGCGAACCGTTTGGGCGGCAGCCAGGCCTCCAGGATGCGTGCCACTTCGCGGGTGAAAATTTTCTGCTCTTTGGGCCAGGGCACGGGCAGCCCGATGCGTTCGGCCAGTTGGCGGCTCTCGTCCTGGCGGCCCTGCTCGATGTGTCGGGCCAGCAGCAGGATGTTGGCCAGCAACTGCTGGCCGGGGGCGCCGTCGTTGGCGGCCATGGTTTCGATGCGGTGGTCGGGAAGGGAGTGCATCCAGACGATGCTGCCGGCCTGCCTTCGGGCGATGGCCCTGAGCGCCTCGCAATGCTCGGGCTCGTCGAAGGTGGCGATCCTTCGCGTCACGGCACCCGAGGCGTTCACCTGTCCGTAGGTGAGGCTGACCAGCAGCACGTCGAACTGCATGCCGTACAGCTCGTCGTAGGCCAACACCATCAGGCCGTTGCGTTCGAGCTGTTCGAGTGTGTCGGCGCCGGGCTGGTGGCTCTGGCGCATGCGCAGCAGCTGCATGTGGATCAGGTCGCGCTGGGCCCGCGTGAAACAGACGATGCCCACCGAAGGATAGATGCGGCCGGGGCGCGGCTTGACTTTCAGGAGTTGGCGCAACACCTGCATGGCCTCCTGTTCGTTGGCATCGGTGCGGGAGTCGTAGCGGCCGGCAGTGAACCGGGCATGCCAGTATCGGGGTGGCTGGTACCAGGGCTGGAAGCGGCTCAGTTGGGCGGGCAGTATGTGGTAGCGCGGCATGGCGTTGCGTTGCAGCCACTGCAGCAGGCTGGTGGCGTGCGCCAGGTGGTGGGTGCTGCCGCTGGCGACCAGCTGGCGTCCCAGTGGACGCAAGGCGGCGCCCAGCTCGACGGCCATGCGGTTGGCCTCGTCGATGACGAGCAGGTCGGCCCTGAACTCGGGAGCGGCGGCCCGCAGAGCGGCCGCTGCGGATGGCGTCAACAACATCACTGGGAACAGGCTGGTCCAGACGTCGGCATGCCCACCCAGCAGGCGCGCCACCGGCCAGGCTTCGCTTGGTGCCTTGCGTGCCGTGAGGTAGCGATACAGTGCCCGATCCTGACGCCTGAGTCGTTGCAGCGCGTTTTTCAGGGCTTCCTGTCGCTGGTGCCGTGCGTGCCGGAAATAGACTTCGAGGGCCATGCGCAGCTCGTCCGGTCGCTCGAGCGTGCCGGGCACATCGCTGTCGGGCAGCTCGGACTGATAGTGGCGCGTCAGCACCTGGTGCAGGTACCAGCTGGCGAAGGTGGCTTCCGGGTTGTCGGGCCGGATGCGGGCCAGCGCTTCGAGCGTCGTCTTCGCCGGCGGGGGCGCCTGCAGCAGGAAGTGTTGCCAGGCATGGAATGCTTCGAAGTCGCGCAGGCTGCGCTGCAGGTGCTCGAGCCGCACGAGCAGCCCTTCGATCCACGTCCTCTTGCGCGGGATGGTCAGCATCTGGTGGGCGAGCGGCTCGGCGAGCAGCTGTGCCCCGTTCAGGTCGGCCACGAGGCGCTCCAGGGCCTCCTCGCGCGCACTTACCTTTTTTGCGAAAGCAAAGCCATCGGGCACGTTCTGGCTGTTGAGGCGCTGCAGGTGCTCGTGCACCAGGGCGGCGATGCGGGGGCGCCAGGCGTCGAGGCGGGCGCGGTATTGGTCCAGTGCCATGCGCAGCGACGCGATGTCGCGCACCTCCACGCGACGCTCGGGCTGCAGCTCGGGCCAGTCGGGCCAGCGTGCCTGCAGGGCCCGGAATTTTTCGATGAGCGCCTTGCGTGCGGCGCGCCGCCTGCGGGCCTGCTGGCCCCATGCCGGCAGTAGCTCCTTGCGGGCCAAGGCCTTGCCGTACAGCGTTTCCAGCTCGTCCAGTTCTTCGCGCAGGGCTGCCAATGCCTGGTCCAGGTCGCGGGCCTTGTGCTGATACCAGCTCTCCAGTTCGCTGGCCCATTCGTCCATCAGGCGGATGTAGTCGCGGTTCAGCTGGCGCAGCCTTTCGGCAAATGCGGCCAGCAGGCGCTGGGCTTCCTCGCGGGCCTCATGCGCCGATGTGCGCGCGAAAAACCGCTCGTGGAGCTGCAGGAGCGGGTGTTGCAGGGTGCCCACGGCCTCGAAGCGCGGGTAGCCGTCGCGCACCGCCTGCAGCAGCTGCTCGAACTCCTCGTAGGTAAAGTCAAAACCTTCGGGTGCCAGCTGCGGGTTGAGCAGTTCCTTGCCCCCCTGCTGCTGGTAACGGAGGAAGAGCCCGACGGTGTCGGTCCAGTCGTGCCGGCCGAAGACAGGCTTTTTCACCGCGCGCCAGCTGGCTTCGATGCGCGTGCGCATTTGCGACACGCGGCGCGCCTGTACGAGCTCGGCCTTGCCGGCGGGTGGGGCAGGCTGGTCCAGCGCGGCGCGCAACGCCATGCGGGCCGTGTCGCGCAGCAGCTGGCGGTCGTTCCAGGGGTCGGTGAGCATGAGCACCTCGGTGCCCAGGCCGAGCTGGTGCAGCTGGGCCTGCAGCGTGCGCAGCGTCTGCACGCGCTCCGACACCACGAGGCAGCGCTTGCCCGACAGGAAATATCGCCCCACCAGCGCTGCCAGCCATCCGATGCGCTCGTCGTGCTGCACGCAGCTGATGGCACTGACGCCATGCCGGCAGCTCACCCACGACGCGCTGGCCTGGGCGGGCGTCAGCGGCCGCGGGTGCAGGGCCACCTCGGGCGGCGGGCAGGGTTCGGCCACGAACTCCGCTTCAGGCAGTGCCTGTGGCAGGCGGGGCAGCGGCGGCGCAAAATGGCCGAGCACGGCAGCCGGCCATACGGAGCCCTGCTGCGTCTGTTCGCCCAGCCGCTCCACGCCGGGGAAGGCAGCGATCGGCCCGTCCGCCAGGTGGTTCTGCCAGCCGGTGGTGCGGCACAGCTCCTCCACCCATTCCTTCAGCTCATCGACCGTCAGCTGCCCCGTCGCTGCGCGCGCCAGCAGCGCGTCGGGCAGGTGCACCTGCCAGCCTTTTTCGATCAGCTCGAGCAAAGGCCGGTTCCACAGCACCGGCATGTCGGCGTTGCGGGTGAGCTGCCACTGCTGTGGTGCGGGGCCGGGCTCCAGCCGGACCTGCCACAGACACAGGGGCGCACTGACCAGCTCGTGCGCTGCCGACGTATAGAGGAACGGAAAGCCGACGGCCACGCTGTGCATGCCGGCCAGGCGCCGGTAGTTTTTCCCTTCGAAGTAGATGGGTGCCAGCAGCCGATCCGTCTCCTCGTCGGCCCATACGGGATGCTGCAAGGTGCCGGCCAGCAGGTGGCGTACGAGCACCTCGCCCTCTTCCAGGCGGGTCAGATCCAGATGATTGGCAAACATGGGCATGACGTTGAGCCAGCGCTCGGTGGTGGTCTTGTCGTTTCTCATAGCATGCGCTTTGGGGGCGTGCGGGCCTGACCAAAGGTAAGCCATTTTGCCTACAGCCATTTGCCACCCTTGCCGGCCATTTTTCCGATTTTGGCCTCCGTACCCGACAATGCTCTGACTATGCGCACTTTTCTTTTTGCCTTCCTGCTCATCTGCCTTTCGGCAAATGCCACCCGCGGCCAGCACGCCACGCTCGATTCCCTGATCGATCGGTGGACCCAACTCCAGCGACAAAATTGGGGCGAGAGGCTGTGGCCCGACCTGTCGCAACGGGCCTTCGACCGCTCGGCCGCAGAGGCCCGTATGCTGCTGGCCGCTCTGGAACGCATCCCCTACGATTCGCTCGATCTGTCCGGCCGCATCAACCATGCCCTGCTGCGCCACCAGCTCGACGACGCCCTGGCACGCCATGCCTTTCAGGACTGGCTGGTGCCCCTCAACGCGGAAGGGGGCTGGTACACCCAGTTCCTGCTGGAAGCCCAGCGCACCACCTTCGCGCGCCCCGAGCAGGCGCGGCGTTTTTTGCGGAAGCTGGACTCCTTTCCCGAATATGCCGACCAGCAAATGCACTGGATGCGCCGAGGGCTCGAACTGGGGCGCACGGCCCCACGCGCCATCCTGCAGGGCCGCGAGGGCGTGGTGGATGCCTGCATCGTCGAACGACCCGAAGACAGCCCCTTCTTCCAGCCCTTTGCCCGGATGCCCGACGACTGGCCTGCAGCGCTGCGCGACTCGTTGCAGCAGGCAGCGCGCGAGGTGATCGCGCGCGAGGTGACGCCCACCTGGGAGCGCTTTCGCCGGTTCTGGACCGAGGAATACATTCCGGGCGCCGTCGAAGCCGTCGGCATCGCAGCCCAGCCAGGTGGCAGGGCTTGGTACGAAAACCGCGTCCGCCATTTCACCACGCTCGACCTGACGCCCGAGGAGGTGTTCGAGACGGGCATGCGCGAAGTGCGGCGCATCGAAGCCGAGATGATGGCCATCCTCGACTCGCTCGGCTTCGAGGGTTCCCTGCAGGACTTCATCCAGTACCTGCGCACCGACCCGCGCTTCTACGCCCGGACGCCGGAGGAGCTGCTGATGCGCGCCAGCTTCATTTGCAAGAAGATCGACGGCAAGCTGCCCGAATTCTTCGGCAAGCTGCCGCGCAACAGCTATGGCGTGGCACCCGTGCCGGCCGCCATTGCGCCCACCTATACCGGCGGCCGATACAGCCCCGGCTCTCTGGCGGAAGGGCGCGCAGGCTTCTACTGGGTCAACACCTGGAACCTGCCGGCGCGGCCCCTGTACGTGCTGCCCGCCTTGTCGCTGCACGAGGCCGTGCCCGGCCATCACCTGCAGATCTCGCTGAGCCAGGAGATGGAAGGGGTGCATCCCTTCCGCCGCCGGATCTACCTGAGCGCCTTCGGCGAAGGGTGGGGGCTCTATGCCGAGCACCTCGGCGTAGAGATGGGCATCTACGAAGACCTGTACGAGCATTTCGGGCGGCTCACCTACGAGATGTGGCGTGCCTGCCGCCTCGTCGTCGATCCGGGCATCCACGTCATGGGCTGGTCGCGCCAGCAGGCCATCGATTTCCTGGCGTCGCATACGGCACTCTCGCTGCACGAGTGCACCACCGAGGTGGACCGCTACATCGGCTGGCCGGGGCAGGCCGTGAGCTACAAAATCGGCGAACTGAAAATCAGGGAGCTGCGCGCACGGGCCGAGCAGGCGCTGGGCGACCGCTTCGACCTGCGCGCCTTCCACGACCTGGTGCTTTCCCAGGGATCGGTGCCGCTGACCATACTCGAAGAGATGGTGGACGACTGGATCCGTTCGGTGCAGGAAGAGTAGGGAACAGGCGTGGCGCCCAATGCGGGGCCGCAGTGCCTTGTCATCCTATCCGGGCCAGTCGATCTTCCTGTGGAAACGGAGCAGGTGCTTTTCCGCACGTTCGTTGTACAGCTCGAGGATGAGCGTGCGTGGACGGGGATGGGCCGAATGGGCCGGAAACAGGATTTTGACGGGGTTGTGCACGTAGCCGTTGTCCTCGAAGAGGAGGATCTGGCGGTTGCGCGTGGGCAGTCGGAACATCAGCAGTTCGTCGGCATCGGCGGGCAGGGGCACGTCGCCGTAGCCCTGTTCTTTCAGAAAATCGCGCACCATCTGGTAGGTGTGTTCCAGATTGCGGCCGCGGAAGACCGTGCGATACACGTATCCGTCGCTCGTGCCGCCGAGGTATTCGCTGCCTGCTTCGGGAAATCGTTCGCGGATGGGCGGCAGGGCTGACTGCTCCTCCTCGTCTTCGTCCGGCAAGTCCGTGGCTTCGGGCCGGGTCAAGGCCTCTTTCAGGCGAAGTGCTTCCGGATGCACCATATCCGATGCTTCGACGGGCGCGGGGGCAGCGTCGAAAGGGTCGAGGAAAGGCTCGTCCTGAAAGTACACGGCGAATTCATCCATGGCGGACAAATTTTTGCCAAGATCAAACTTTTTGGGTTTGTGAAACAAATTTTTTCAAAAAAATATTGCCGGCACAGAGGAGCGCGCGTCTGTGGTCGAAGGGATACTTGCCTCGAAAGACCATGAATTGGGTGATCGTCAATGGCCAGTGACGGGAATTTCTGTAGCGTGGAATCGGCAACAAAAGGAAAGACGTTTGCGAGCCTTTCAAAAGGCTCGCAAACGTCATAGTTTGCCTCCTGCCGGTGGTGCTCAATGCACCTGACCAGCATTGCTGTGTGATGAATCGACGGTAGGCTGACGGGGGGTTGCCAGCCATTCTTTCAGTTGGTGGGTTTTGGCTTCCACGTCGGCCGTGATGGCATAGACCGACACGGTGGCGCCGGTGATGGCATCCACGTCTTTGCCCACGGCGAGCTCGCGGCTGCCATCGTAGCCGATGAACTGGCGCAGCCAGCCGGGAGCGGTAATCTCGTAGCCATAGCTGGCTGCGTAGTTGTACACGCGGATGGCGCGTACCCGCACCTCGGCGTCGAACAGGATGAAGTAGTCGAAGTATTCGTGTTCGAGCTCTTCGGCCGTCGGGGCATCGGGTTGGGAGCAGCCCCCGGCACGGCAACTGTTCACCCGGCCCACGTACACGTAGCGAACCGCCGCATCGGGCTGCGACACTTCGAAAAACTTGCCCGGAGTGGGGCCATGATGGGGTACGGGTATGGGCTGCAGGTATTCGAAGCCTGGCACGCCGTGCTTCTTCAATGTCTTGAGGAGCAGCTTGGGGCGATAGTCGATGTCCTGGGTGACGCTGCCCGCTGCCATCCACACCAGTGCGGCCGCCGTCAATATGAAGCTGAAACGTTTCATCCTGAAAAGTTTTTGCCGCAGGACGCAAAAGGCGTCCTGCGGCAGATGGTCAGAACATGATGCCAAAACCAGCGTTGAAGGTCGTTTGCCACTCGTCGGTGCTTTCGTCCGTCTGCCATTGCACGTCGGCCTTGACGTTGGCGCCACGCGTGAGGAACATGGTCAGGCCCGTGGTGATGACCGTCCGGTCATAGGCAGGGTTGTCGCTCAGCAGCTCGTCCACCTTGTAGTGGGTGTCGAAGTTGGAGTAGCGCACGAAGGCGATGAGCTGCTTGTCGGTGTCGGCGCTGCGCAGCAGGTCGTATCCCAGGTCGATGAAGTAGCCGAACATCGCCTTGCCGAGCTTGCCACCGTTCTTGTCGGCCGTGAAAGCGTTGTAGGCTTCGATATTGGACAGGCTGGTGTAGTAGAGTTCGCCCATCAGCTTGAAGCCCTTGTAGCTATAGCGGGCGTCCAGGCCGATCATGGAAATGCCCACGACCGAAGAGTCGGCACGTGCCAGCGCTTCCTTGTCGTCGCGGGCGATGCCATCGTAGAGCGTGCTCTGCGTTTTGCCGAAGTAGCCGGCCAGGCCGAGGTTGAGCCCGCGCAGACCAAAGTATTCGACGCGGCCCGTGAAATTGGGTGCGCTGATGAACGACTTGGAAGCCTTCTGGCGGCCGCCGCGCAGCCCGCTCGAGCCGCCGATGGTGGCCTGACCGTCGAAGCTCTTGAAGCCGTTCATTACATAGGCCTGGTATTTCAGCGACAGGGGCAGTACCAGACCACTCACGCCAAAGCCGATCTCGCGCCAGGTGCTGGGTACGATGTAATTGTCGAGCAGCGGGCGCTCGACGCCGTTGAATACTACCGGCTCGTGGTAGATGTTGATGATGCCCATGGGGGTCAGCAGCAGGCCGCCGCGCAGGCTGAGGCTGTTGTTGACGCGGTATTCGAGGAAGGCTTGCTCGACGAAGACCTCATCTACGTGTTCGAACTCGATCTCGGTGATGAACTGCGTGCGCTTGTCGAACTGATAGCCCATCAGCATGATGAAGCGATGGACGTCGAGGATGCCGTTGCGGCGGGTGTCGGCATCGAGCGGTTGGTTGTAGTGTACGCCGCCATAGCCGCCGATTTTGAGGTTGCCGTCCATGCGCAACAGGCGCTCGGCAGTGTTGAAGTACAGATGGGCCGGTATCGAATCGTTGGCTTGACCGAAGAGCGGCATCCAGGATGCGACAAAGAGCAGTGCGAAGAGTGCTTTTTGCTTCATTGGATTTCGTTTTTCGATTTGTTGAACGGTGGTTATTTAGACTTAGTCAAAATTAAGATCGCTGCAAAGGTAAAATCCCGATTTAATTGGAAGGGGTGACAATCGTCACCTTGTCTGTCGATACCGGACTGTCGGGTTTTCGATGGGTGGCCGAGAGCGGCTGACAGGCTGTTTGAGTGCGTGTATGGCAGGCAGAAAGCGGCACAACGTGCGGCAACACCGTAGTCCAGCTGCTTCGTTTGCCGTTTTTTTTCTATCGGAAAAATGTAAGCCCGGGAAATGGTGGCTGGTGAGGTGATAATTGATTATCAGTGTTTTAAGGTTTATTGAATGATGTGTTTTCGATATGTGTCGCATGGGTGCGTGTCACGACATATTCGGATGGATTTCTTTTTCATTTAAAAAATGTCTCATAATTGTTTTTCAAATACAAGGTGCTGTCCATCAGCCTCCTTTCCTGCCGACAAATTGTAATCCCACACGACAACAGACTGGCCGAGTATTTCGGCGGTGAACCTTGGCGATCTCCCGGTTGCCCCCACATTCGATGATGCTATGAGAGAAACAGTGCTTGCTGTGGTATTGGGTGGCTCCCCATCCCGAAACCGAACGGCCGTAGGTGCCGTCGCGCGTTTTTGGCAGACACTCAGTCCTGCCCGAAGGAAGAAATTGAAGGTGTACTGGGTGCTTGCGGACCGTCGGATCGAAGTGCCCGAGGTGCACATCCCCTCTGAATGGCTCTATCTGGACGAGCTGGAGGATCGCGGTCTGTTGCCGGATCTGTGGTTGGCGCTGGATGCAGATGCGCTTCCCCCGATGGCGCGGGAGCAGGGCATCGTATTGGCAGAGGCACCTGCTCGCCATGCGGGCCTGTGGAAAGGGGTGATCAGACTGACACCTCGTCAGAGCGCGTCGGCTGCAGCGCTGGCCGAAGCCCTCGCATGGGTCTATGACGATCCCGGACTCAAGGAAATGATGCGACGGCGCCGCGCGGCGTTCCAATCCAATGTGGCTTCGTGATCGCACCGCGCATCGAATGAATTACCATTAGCCTTTTTTCAATTTTCGGCAAGGCCATCGGCCTTGCTTTTTTGTGCCAGGTTCCGGGTGGTCATCTCAACATCGCAGCCGAGAGGCTGCGTCTCAACAGGGCCGCGCCAGCGGCCTGGCAACATCGAGCGCAAGCGAGCCTCAACCATCGAATCCTCAAATCCTCTGGCTCAAGCCCTACTGGCCACTCATCTGGCGCAGCAGTTCGAGCAGCTCCTCGTCGCCGGGGTTGGCGGAAAGGGCTGCCTGTGCGTACTGAAGCGCCAGGCGGGCATTGCTCGATCGGGCATATACCAGTGCCAGGTCTTTGAGCAGTTGGGGGTTTTGGGGATCCAGCTCGAGGCCCATCTGCAGGTATTGTATGGCGTGCGCCAGGTCGCCTTTTTCGAGGAAAAAGATCTCGTAGCCCACGCGGTGGTAGAAGGGCAGCAGCTTTTGGGCGGGGGCACGGCCATTGAGGTATTTCATGTAGGTGTCCAGGAAATCGACCCAGTCTTTGCGGGCCACCTCGGCAAAGTCGGCCAGCAACTGGTCGAGGTTGCCGGTCAGCTGATAGTCGAGAGCGCGGATGCCGGCCTTGGTGCGCAGGGCATCGGGGTATTGCGGGTAGATGGACAGGGCCTTGTCCACGTACGGTTCGGCCTCGGTGATGAGCTGGCGTTTGGCTTTCACGTCGGCGGTGTCGACGGCCATGCGGTAGAGGGTGTAGGCGTAGAAGGTGTTGGCGCGGGCCGAGTTTTTCGACACCTGTATGGCGGCCTTGTTCAGCGTGAACTCGTTGCGCCAGTCGGGGATGCGGTCGATCGATTTCCAGGCAAAGCCCAGTGCAAACAGTGCACTGAGCGCCAGCGGGCTCCATTTTGCGAAAGCGGGCTGTCGGGGTTCGAGCCATTTGGGCATTTGCCGAAAGGCGAACCAACCGAAAAACAGGGGGAAGGCCAGCGAGGGCATGTAGAGGAAGCGCTCGTTCATGAAGGTGCCCACGGGGAAGAAGATGTTGGACACGATGGAGATGGTGGCCAGGAAGTAGAGGATGGCGAAGGAGGGCACCGTGCGGCGCGGCAGCTCGCGGATGGCCCACCACGTCATGGCGGCATAGAGCGCCAGCGATGCCCACACCTGCCAGTCGGTCCAGTGCATGAGCGGGATGTGGTAGGGGTAGTAGTCGTGCGTGAGCGGATGCGGGAAGAACAGCAGCTTGACGTACAGGCCGAGGGTGTAAATGATGGTGGCCATGCGCTCCTCGAGCGTGGCCTCGACGAAGGGGTTGTTCATGAGCGACTGCACGGGCGCGTCGGTCTTGAACAGGTAGCCGATGGCCTCGACGCGCAGCCACAGGTAGGCCAACACGGGCAACAGCAGAATGGCTGTCGTGCGGAGCATGGTGCGCCACGAGGCGCGGAGCAGGACGAACTGGGCCAGCGGCACCACGGCCAGGTAGGTGATGGCGTTCTCCTTCGACATCATGCCCAGGAACATCAGCACGGCACTGGCGGCGAGGGGTTGCCAGTGCCGGGTGGCGGCGTGGCGCAGCGCGTAGTACAGCGTGCCCAGGGCAAAGAGCAGGGCCAGCAGCTCGTCGCGCCCCTTGATGTTGCTCACCACCTCGGTGTGGACGGGGTGCAGCGCGAAGAGCACCGCCCCCGCAAAGGCGGCCGACAGCCACGGGTTGCCTTTTTCCGGAAGGAACAGGACGAGGATGCGCAGCACGAGCAGCAGGGTGAGCGCATAGAGCAGGGCGTTGACGAAGTGGCTGATGTCGGGGCGCAAGCCGAACAGCTCGTACTCGAGGGCGAAGGTGACCAGCGAGAGCGGCCGGTAACGCGCTCCGGCGATGAGGTCGGGATTGTAGCCCGGGAAGCCCGAAAAGCTCTCCTTGAACAGCAGGTCGGGGATGCCGGCCAGGCCCTTTTGGGTGAATTCGTTCTGCGTGATGACGAGCTTGTCGTCGAGGTTGTAGTCGAAGTGGACGGTCTGCAGGTAGAGGCCCAGCCCGAGCGCGAACAGCACCAGGGCTGGCAGGGCCCGGCGTCGCCAGAAGCCCTTGTCGAAAAGAGGCTGCTTGTCTTTGCGCTTGGCTTTGCGGGTGCTTCGATCGGCGGCTGCGGCCTTGCGGGATTTGCGGGTGTTGCGTGCCATGCGGATGCGTTGTCTTTGTGGGCAATCGACCCACGAATTAAAGAATTTTCTGTCCACTCGGTGCCTTTTTCCCCGTCCACCTTTTCCGTCCTATCTTCACCGCGTTTTTCAAAAATGACCTGGATGAAATCGCTGTTACGTAGCCACAAATGGTATTTCGCTCTGGTGGTCCTCTCATGGCTGGCGGGGGGCATCCTGCTTGCCATACTCGATCAGGGCGATGCCGTGTGGTACTTCTCGCAACACCGTACCGCCTGGGCCAACCTGCTGTTCACCTGGGGCACCAAGCTGGGTGAGCCGGTGGCCTACGTGGTGGTGGGGCTGGTTCTGGCTTTTCGCTCGCTGCGCGCGGCTGTCTCGCTGCCGGTGGCAGGGGTGGTGGTGAGTGTGGTCAGCGTGGTGCTCAAGCTCTTTTTCGGCCACGACCGGCCTTTCGTCTGGTTCCAGAAGATGCGTCCCGACGAGGTGCTGACGCTCGTCGATGGCGTCCACGTCTATACGGGCGCCACATCGTTTCCGTCGGGCCATACCATGTCGGCCTTCGCCTTGTTCACCCTGGCTGCGCTGTGGGGCAGTCGGCGCGCCTGGTGGCAGGTGCTGTGCTTTGTGCTGGCGCTGCTGGTGGGCGTGTCGCGCATCTACCTGGCCCAGCACTTTTTGCAGGACGTGGTGGTGGGCAGCGTGCTGGGCGTGGTGCTGGGCCTGGCCGTTTTTCTCGCTTTCGCAAAATGGCGGGGCCCAGCCTGGCTGGAGTGGCGCCTGGG
>CAYNYN010000076.1:0-2302 GCA_964401445.1 uncultured Saprospiraceae bacterium
GACGTCTCAAGATAGTTGGATTGCGAACTTTAGCTGTGGTCTCGGTGCCCTCGTGGCATCGGGACTTTTTTTGTGGTTGAGCGTTGAGGGTTTGCCTCGGGCAAAGCCGCAACGTTCTCTTCTTTCCTCACTCCTCTCCGTCTCGCAAAATATCCACCAACGTTTACGAGCCTCGAAAAGGCTCGCAAACGTCTCTCCTCACTCCTCACTCCTCACTCTTCACTCCTCATTTTTGGTGTCAAATGTCAGATGGACGGGCAAGCGTACTTTTCCTACATTTGCAGCCGACTCATGCACTGACCTCCAAACACAGCAATATGGCGACTACCACCCGCAAATCGGGCAAGGCCAAAAAGGCCGGCCCCCAATACAGCAAGGAGCAATACCTTTTCTGGTACGAGCTGATGCTGCGCATCCGCCGTTTCGAGGAGGCCGCGTTGCTGGCCTACAGCCAGCAGAAGATCCGCGGTTTTCTGCACGTGTATATCGGCGAGGAAGCCGTGGCGGCCGGCATCGAATCGGCCATCCGGCGCGAGGATGCTCTGATTACGGCCTACCGCCAGCACGGCACCGCCATCGGGCGCGGCGTGAGCACGCGTGCGGCCATGGCCGAGCTGTTCGGCAAGAAGACCGGCGTGAACAAGGGCAAGGGCGGCTCGATGCACTTCTTCTCGGCCGAGCACCGCTATTTCGGCGGCAACGGCATCGTGGGTGCCCAGATACCTGTCGGCACCGGCATCGCCTTCGCCGAGAAGTACAAGGGCACCGACAACATCTGCGTGACCATGTTCGGCGACGGCGCCGCCCGCCAGGGGGCGCTGCACGAGTCGTTCAACATGGCCATGACGTGGAAGCTGCCCGTGCTCTACATCTGCGAGAACAACCACTACGCCATGGGCACCTCGGTGGCGCGCACCAGCAACGTGCAGGAGATCTACAAGCTGGGCTGTGCCTACGAAATGCCCAGCGAGCCGGTGGACGGCATGAACCCCGAGAGCGTGCACGAGGCCGTCAGCCGCGCGGCCGAACACGTCCGCTCGGGCAAAGGGCCCTATTTCCTCGAGATCAACACCTACCGCTACAAGGGCCACTCGGTGTCCGACCCGGCCAAGTACCGCACCAAGGAAGAGCTGATGGAGTACCGCGCCAAGGACCCGATCAAGACGATCGAGGCGCGCATCCTCGACTTCGGGCTGGCCAGCGCCGACGAGCTCAAGGAGATCAAGAAGCGCATAGAGGCGGAGATCGAAGACGCCGTGCGCTTTGCCGACGAGTCGCCCTTCCCCGATCCGGAAGACCTGTACGAAGACGTGTACGTGCAGCCCGACTATCCGTTCATGATGGACTGACGGGCTGCCCATTTTGGCGAAAGCCGAAGGAAAGGCCGCAAATTGTTTTTGAAAAGTCGTGCGATTGCGCCGAATGTGTATTTTTGCACGGCTTTTTGAAAAGCGGCCTTTTTTGATTTCCAAAAGGACAAATTCGCAATGGCAAAGAGAAAGAAGAAAAAGAAAGCGGACGAGGTGCTCGTCGATGTCGTGGAAGTGCGCGAGCAGGCGGGCGACTTCTTCGAGCGCAACCAGAATTACATCTTTGGCGCACTGACGGCCCTCGTGCTCGTCATCGGCGGCTACTTCGCATACAAGAACTTCTACGTGGCGCCGCGCCAGCAGGAAGCCCTGCAGCAGATGTGGAAGGCCGAAGAGCAGTTCGCGCGCGACTCGTTCGCCCTGGCGCTGACCAATCCGGGGGGCGGCTATAGCGGCTTCCTCGACATCATCGACCAGTACGGCGGCACGCCCGCAGCCAATGCGGCCAAGTACTATGCCGGCATCTGCTACCTGCACCTCGGCCAGTTCGAGGCAGCCATCGACTACCTGAAAGACTTCGATGCCGACGGCCGGCTGATGCCCATTGCCAAGTACGGCGCGCTGGGCGATGCCTACAGCGAGCTCAACGACTTCGACCAGGCCATCAAGTACTACCGCAAGGCCACCAACTACAACCCCAACAAGGCCCTGACGCCCTACTACCTCAAGAAGCTGGGCATGCTGCTCGAGAAGCAGGGTGAGCTCGAAGACGCCAAGGAGGCCTACGAGACCATTCGCGACGAGTATCCCGAATCGACCGAAGGGCGCGATATCGAAAAGTACATCATTCGCATCGAAGCGCAACTGGCGCGCAAGTAAGCGCACCCGAAACCGACAATTATTACCCCGTATTCGACCAGGTCGGAAACGACGCGAAAAGGCAGGATGACACAATCTTGCCTTTTTCGTTTTTTGCAAGGTCGGTGGGTGAG
>CAYNYN010000076.1:2402-7166 GCA_964401445.1 uncultured Saprospiraceae bacterium
TCAAACATCAATCCGAACCATGGCCAGCGCAGCAAAGAACCTTTCCACCTACGACGAAAGCAACCTGCCCGATGCCTCCGATTTTTCCTTTGGCATCGTGGTGGCCGACTGGAATGCCGAGATCACGCATGCCCTCTACGAGGGCTGCGTGCAGACGCTGCTGAAACACGGCGCCCGTGAGGAGCACATCCACACGGTGCAGGTGCCCGGCAGCTTCGAGCTGCCCCAGGGGGCGCGCCTGCTGGCCGGCGCCAAAAAGGTGGATGTGCTCATCGCCATCGGCTGCGTCATCAAGGGCGAGACGCGCCACAACGAATACATCAATCAGGCCGTGGCGCAGGGGCTCACCCAGCTGTCGCTCATGTCGGGCAAGCCCTGCGTGTTTGGCGTGCTGACGCCCAACGACGAGCAGCAGGCGCGCGACCGTGCCGGCGGCAAGTATGGCAACAAGGGCGTCGAGGCGGCCGTCACGGCCATTCGCATGGCGGCGCTGGCGCGCGAGCTGCAGCAGCCCGCCACCCGCATCGGCTTCGGTGATAGATGATTTGCGGATCCTGGTCGGAAAAAGCAGGCCAGGGAGGTGTGTCATTGGCTTTCAGGGCTTAACTTGAGCAAGCAATCCGCATGGCCCATCCGGGCAAATCTTTTTTCGGAAATGATTGTTCACAAAACCCTGGACCAATGAGACCACTCATCCGATCCCTTTTCCTGTTCATCCCAATCCTGCTACTGCCTATGGTTGTCCAAGCACAAGACAAGCCGATCGTACTGCCCGAAGGGGTCACCAAGGGCCCCAGCGTCGAAGGCATCACCGAATACCGCCTGGCCAATGGCCTGCGCGTGCTGCTGTTTCCCGACCCCTCGAAGCCGACCATCACGGTCAACATCACCTACCTCGTAGGCTCGCGCCACGAAGGCTACGGCGAGACGGGCATGGCGCACCTGCTCGAGCACATGGTGTTCAAGGGCAGCACCCGCCACCCCAACATCCCGCAGGAGCTGACCGAGCACGGCGCACGCCCCAACGGCACCACCTGGTATGACCGCACCAACTACTTCGAGACGTTCAACGCCACGGAGGAGAACCTGCGCTGGGCCCTCGACCTCGAGGCCGACCGCATGGTCAACAGCTTCATCCGCGCCGAAGACCTCGAGAGTGAGATGACCGTCGTGCGCAACGAGTACGAAGCCGGCGAAAACTCGCCCACCAGCGTGCTCATGAAGCGCACCATGGCCGCCGCCTTCCAGTGGCACAACTACGGCAAGAGCACCATCGGCGAGCGCAGCGACATCGAAAACGTGCCCATCGAGCGCCTGCGCGCCTTTTACGAGAAATACTACCAGCCCGACAATGCCGTGCTGCTCGTGGCCGGCAAGATCGACGAGCAGCACACGCTCGAGCTGGTCAACGAGTACTTCGGCAAGATTCCGAAGCCCGAGCGCGTGCTGTATCCCACCTACACGCGCGAACCCGTGCAGGACGGCGAGCGCCTCGTCACCCTCAAGCGTGTGGGCGACATCCAGGCCGTGTCGTGCGTGTACAAGGTGTGCCCAGGCTCGCATCCCGACTACGCACCCATCGCCGTGCTGACGCAGCTGCTCACCACCCAGCCGTCGGGGCGCCTCTACGAGGCGCTGGTCAAGACGAAGAAGGCGTCCAACGTGTGGGGCTTTGCGCCGGCGCTGGCCGAGCCGGGCTTCGTCTATTTCAATGCCGACGTGCGCAAGGAGGATGACCTGGACGAGGCGCGCCGCACCATGCTGGCCGTCTTCGACAGCCTCAAGACCAACCCGCCCACCCAGGAAGAGGTGGAGCGCGCCAAGGCGCGCCTGCTCAAGAACTGGGATCTGGCCTACAAGAGCGCCGACCGCGTCGGCCTGCAGATGAGCGAATACATCGCCCAGGGCGACTGGCGCCTGTTCTTCCTGTACCGCGACCGCGTGTCGGAAGTGACGCCCGAAGACGTGGTGCGCGTGGCCAACTACTACTTCAAGCCCGACAACCGCACCGTCGGCCTGTTCATCCCCGTAGAAAAGCCCGACCGCGTCGAGGTGCCCGACGTACCCGACCTGACGGCCATGCTGGCCAACTACAAGGGGCGCGAAGGGGTGAGCATGGGCGAAGCATTCGACCCCTCGCCCGACAACATCGAGAAGCGCACGCGTCGCGGCACCCTCGCCAACGGCCTCAAGTACGCCATGCTGCCCAAGGACACGCGCGGCGACGCCGTCAACTTCACCATGACGGTGCGCTACGGCAACGAGCAGTCGCTCTGGGGCAAGGGCACGACGGCCGAGGTGATGAGCCAGATGCTGCGGCGCGGCACGAAGAAGCACACGCGCCAGGAGCTGGAAGACCTGCTCGACAGCCTCAATGCCCGCGTGAGCATCTACGGTGGGGCCGGCTATATCTACGCCAGCATCGAGACCGAGCGCAAGAACCTGCAGGCGGTGGTCGACCTGGTGAGCGAGATGCTGCTCGAGCCGTCCTTCCCCGAAGACGAGTTCGAGACGCTGCGCGAGCAGCTCCTGGCCGATGCCGAGGAGTCGCTGTCCGACCCGCAGGCGCTGGCCAGCAATGCCTTTTCGCGGAAGCTGAGCCCCTGGCCCGAAGGGCATCCCAAGGCCACGCCCACCCTCGAAGACTACATCGAATCGCTGAAAAAGCTGACCCTCGACGAGGTGCGCGCCCTGTACGAAGAACAGGTGGGCGCGGGTGAATCGACTACGCTGGCCGTAGTGGGCGACTTCGACGACAAGGCCATCGAAGAACGCCTCGATCAGCACTTCGGCCACTGGACGTCGAAGGTGCGCTATGCCCGCATTCCCGACAAGTTCTTCCCCACCGAGCACGAAGAGGTGGTCATCGAGACGCCCGACAAGGCCAACGCCATCTTCTTTGCCGGTATGCACATCGCCATGCGCGACGACCACCCCGACTACCCGGCGCTCGTGCTGGGCAACTATATGCTCGGGGGCGGCTTCCTCAACTCGCGCCTGGCTACCCGCATCCGCCAGGAGGAAGGCCTCAGCTATGGCGTGGGCTCGTTCTTCAATGCCGACCCGCTCGACGAGACGGCCACCTTCGGTGCCTACGCCATCTACAACCCTGAGAACGTGGACAAGCTGCTCGCTGCCTTCCGCGAGGAGATCGAGAAGGTGCGCAGCGAGGGCTTCACGGCCGAGGAGGTGGAGGCTGCCAAGGCCGGGTGGCTGCAGAGCCAGGTGGTGAGCCGCAGCCAGGATCGCACCCTGGCCAGCAAGCTGTCGAGCTATCTGTTCATCGACCGCACCTTCGAGTGGGACAAGCAGCTCGAGGAGCGCATCCAGGCCCTCACGCCCGAACAGATCAACGAGGCCATGCGCAAGTACATCGACCTGGACAAGATGGTCTTCGTGCGTGCCGGCGATTTTGCGAAAGCAAAAAACAAGACCGACAAGCCGTGAGGCGCGCGTAAACGAAAAGCGTGAGATGCGGTCCGGGCGTCGCGATGCAGTGCCATCGCGGCGCCCGGCGGCTTTTTGCGGGGGCGGGGGAAGCCTTCACCGGCAGATTCTGCATCTTTGTGCCCGCCAACGATTGCAGAACGAAAAAGCCAGCAACATGAGCCTGCGCATACGTACCGTGGCGAGCAAGCGCGACCTGAAGGAGTTCGTCAGGTTTCCTTTCCGATTGTACGCGGATTGCCCGTATTGGGTGCCACCCATCAACAAGGCGGAATACTTCACCCTCGAGCGCGGCATGGATCCCGACTTTGGCGCTACAAGGGCCCGCCTCTTCCTCGCCGAGCGCAATGGCCGCACGGTGGGCCGCATCGCCGCCATCATCAACATGAAGGAGTTCGAGAAAGTGGGCGAAAAGCACACCCGCTTCGGCTGGTTCGACTTCGAAGACGACCGCGAGGTGAGCCGCGCCCTCGTCGATGCGGCCATGGAATGGGCCGTGAAGGAAGGGGGGCAGCTCATCAAGGGGCCCTATGGCTTCACCGCCCTCGACAAGGCCGGCATGGTGATCGAAGGCTTCGACTTCACGGGGCCGGCCAGCACGCTCTACAACTACGAGTACTACCGCGACCACATGGTGGACATGGGCTTCGAAAAAGACGTCGATTGGGTCGAGTTCGAGATCAAGACGCCCAGCGAGCCACCCGCCCGCGTCCTCAAGGCCGTGGACATCCTGCAAAACCGCTACGGCCTGCACTGCGTCCCCATGCGCAGCAGCAAGGACGTGATGCAACGCGTAGACGAGTTGTTCCAGCTCTACGTGGAGACCTATGCCGAGCTGCCGGGCACGGTGCCGCTTACGCAAAAGCAGGTGCAGGCTTACGCCAAACAGTACCTCCCCATCCTGCGGCCCGACTTCGTCAAGTTCGTGGCAGATGCCGAAGGCAAAATGATCGGTTTTGGCATCACCATGCCTTCCATGTCGCGCGCCCTGCAGAAGGCCAGGGGGCGCCTGTGGCCCTTCGGCGTGTGGCACATCATGCAGGCCAAGCGCAAGCCCCGCCTGGCCGACCTGGTGCTCATCGGCATCAAGAAGGAATGGCGCAGCCGCGGCGTGCACACCCTCATCTTCTGGGACACCATGCGCACCTACTGGGACGTCGGCGTGGAGAAGGTGCAGGTCAACCCCATGCTCGAGCAGAACGCGCGCGTGCAGCAGCTGTTCAAGGATTACGAGTGGCGCCAGACGCGCCGCCGCCGCGCATGGAAGAAAGCGCTGTGACCAACCGACTTCGAGGGGCGAGACATTGGGCCCCGATA
>CAYNYN010000076.1:7266-12813 GCA_964401445.1 uncultured Saprospiraceae bacterium
CCTCACGGCACCACGCGCAGCACGCCCCGCATGGTCAGGTAGTGGCCGGGGAAGGTGCAGACGAACTGGTAGAAGCCCGGCTTTTCCGGTGCCCTGAAGTAGATGACGTCCTTGCCGCCGGGGCCCACGAGTTTGGTATGCCAGAGCACCTCCGGCATGTCGGGCACGTACTGCATGTCGGCCCCTTTGATGCCGAGGTTCATGGCGGCCTTGCCCACGGCGTCGGCCTTGCCGGGCAGCGTGATGACCACGTTGTGGGACATGTCGTCGTTGTTGTTGAAGGTCAGCTTGACGCGGCTGCCGGCCTTTACGGTCAGCGTCGTCTTGTCGTACTGCAGGCCCGGCCTGGTGCCCAGCGTCAGGGCATGGTCCACCTTGCCGCCCCACGAGGCGGGCATGCGCGTGGGGTGCTTGGTATCGCGGGTGCGCCGGGGCGCAGGCGCCTTCTTCTTTGCCGGTGTGTCGCTTTTTGCGGAAGCAGGAGCATCGGCGGGCTCGTCGGGCTGTCCCTCTGCTTCGGCGGGTGCCGCATGGCTGTGAGCGGGGGCTGGTGTTGCTTCGGCTGGCGGGGCCGGCTTTTCGGGTATCTTCAGTTTTTCGCCTTTCGGCAAACGGTTGAGCGTGTAGTAGGCCACGGGGTGCAGCAGGGGCCAGCCGTCCACGTAGTCGCGCACGCCCGCAGCCTTGATCTCGTGGATGTAGAACTGGCGCAGGCTGTCCACCACGAGGCGGGCGCGCAGGCCGTCGCGCGACACCTCGACGTAGCGCACCGGGCAGCGCTGCACGTTGACGGCGGGACTGCCGTAGACGGGGTGGTACTTGTAGATGAAGCTGCTCACCTCGTAGCTCTCGGGGCGCGCGGCCGTGGCCTTGTCCACCGGCCGGGTGAACTCGATCTCGAAGCCGTCGGGCATGGCGCGCACCGCCTTCATCTCGAAGGGCACGCGCCCCGTCCACACGAGGCGCTGCAGGCCGTAGGGGTCGGGGCCGGTGCTGCCCCAGCCGCGGTTGGTCTGGCCCACGAACAGCGAGCCGTCCTTGCCCCACGTCAGGCGCAGCACACCCGACTGGAAGCCCTCGCGGAAGGCGAAGGCCGCACCCTGGTACACGCCCTCCACCTTCTCCAGAAAGACGCGCACGATCTTGCTCTGCCCTTGGTCGCCGATGAACACCTGGCCGGCGAAGGGCCCGAACCTGCCGCCCGTGGTGTCGACGATGATCTCGGCATTGCTGATGCCGAGCACGCCATGCGGCAGCCATACCGCCGGCAGCTTGACGGCGGGCAGGTCCTGCGCCAGCTCGAACAGGGGGGTGGGCCGCTCGTCGGGGATGTTTTCGGGCTTGACGGGGCGCTTGCCCGGCGGCGTGAAGCGCGGACTGACGCGGTAGTAGATGTCTTTCTCCGTGAGCCGCACCGGCGACTCGGGGCGCGTGGCCCAGCGCAGGCCGGCGGGGTGCCCCGTGAAGTCGCCCTTCTCGACGTGGACCAGGCCGCCCGAGCCCACCCAGTCGCCCTGGTTGTCGGCGTAGAAAAACTCGCCGTCGATGATGCCGAGGCCGGCCGGCGAGCGCATGCCGGTGGCCCAGGGCTCCATCTGGCCGTCGGGCGTGATGCGCAGCGTCCAGCCGCGCCAAGGCACCCGGCTCTCGCCGCGCCACCATTCCACGTCGCCGAAGGCCACGTTGGTGGTGACGAAGAAGGAGCCGTCGGGTGCGATCTTGGGCCCGAACGAGTACTCGTGGTAGTGGCCCGACAGCGGCCAGGCATAGACCGTCTCGTAGCGGTCGGCCACCTCGTCGCCGTCGGTGTCGCGCAGGCGCGTCAGCTCGCCGCGTTGCGCCAGGTAGAAGGCGCCGTCCTTGTAGGCCAGGCCGAGGGCTTCGTGCAGCCCCGTGGCGAAGCGCTTGTAGCGCGGCGGCAGCCCGTCTTCCATGTAGGGGTTGTCGATGAGCCACACGTCGCCGCGGCGCGTGCTGGCCGCGATGCGGCCGTCGGGCAGGGTGGCCAGGCCGCCCACCTCGAGTACCACGCCTTCGGGGATGGGCAGCGTGACGATGCGGTAGTAGTCGGCTTCGGTAGGCGGGGGCAGGGTGCCCTGCGCCACGAGGGCTTTGTTTGCCGAAAGGCAAACAATCAGCATAGCGGCAAGCGCCAAAACGCGATATCGGTGCATGGATGTGGTTTTTTCTTCGATGCTTGTGGCTACGGTAATGAGTCGATGGACGATAGACGATAGACGATGGACGATGGATTCACAAATTGTGCTTACAAATCCACTGTAAATCAATTTTAAACACTAAACTTTAAACTTTAAACCAAAACCAGCCCTTCACCAAACCAGCTCCCACTCCAGCGTCGGGGCCGGGCGCACCAGCAGGTGGCGCGTGTTGGCGGCCTCGACGACCCTCGTCTGGGCGCCTTTCGGCAAATGCAGCAGGTAGCGGCGTCCGTCGATGGCCCACCAGCCGTCGTCCATGGCGCGGATGTCGGCGGCCGAGGCCAGGCGCAGCCACAGTCCGCTCTCGGGTTGTCCTTCCACGGCCAGGGCGCAGTGCAGCATGCGACCCGCCGCGTCGGGATGGATGGTCTGACGTACCTGCAGCCCGTACACCTCGTAGTGGAAGGTGGGGCGGCCTTCGGCGTCGAAGCTGTAGCCATGCGGGCGGTAGCGGGCCTCGGCAGGGAAGGTGTCGGCCAGCGCCAGGGCGTCGTTTGCCGAAAGGCGCACCCACATGGGCTCGATGCCGGTGTGCAGTACGGCGCCGTCGGGGCGGGCCGAGCCGTCGCCGCGGCTGTACCACATGGGCGTGGCATCGAGGAAGTGGCCGCGCCACACCTGCACCAGGGCCGCGCGGTCCATGTCGAAGCTGTAGTGCAGCCCCTGTGGGAAGCCCATCGACACCAGGTGTACGAGGCGCTTGCGGCCGCCGCCGGGCAGCGGATAGTCGAGGAAGTGGCGGAGGGGGCGCACCGGTGCTTCGGCCTGGGCGAGGATGGGCGGCACGGGCTGCGACAGCAGGAACGAGGCGGGCTGGTGCAGCGGCGTGGGCCGCACGTCGGGCCCCTCGACGAACAGGCCGAGGCGGCCCTGCAGCCAGCCTTCGTTCTTGGAGTAGGTGACCACCAGCTCGTGACTGCCTGCCTCGAGCGTGAGCACGGTGTCGCGGCCCCACCAGCGCTGGTCGAAGATCATGCGGCCATCGAGCAGCACGTAGCCATTGCCGTTGGTCACAAACTCGAAGCGCCAGGGTCCGCCTTTCGGCAAATGGAGCCTGCCGCGGAAGCGGATGGCGAACTCGTTCTCCTGGCGCGCCACCTGCCAGTTGAGCGCCTCGATCTGGTCGCGGAAGGCCGGCTGCAGCGTGTCGAACGCCGGCACCCAGTCGTAGGGTCCGTAATAGACCTCGTATTCGAACGGCTCCCAGGTGGGGGCCTTGCCCTCGTAGGTGCGATAGCGTATGTGGCGGAAGGCCACGGGCCCATGGTCGCCCTGAAAGACGAGCGGCCCTTCGGCCGCCTCGCCCGGCAGGTAGGGGCCGCGCGTGGGGCCCGTCAGCTCGATGTCGTGCTGCACGAGGTAGCCGTTCAGCTCGACGCGCAGGATGCGGGCGTTGGCCACCTTGCGGCCGTCGGCGTCGAAGCGGGGCGCCTGGAACACGATGCGCAGGCGCTGCCACACGCCCGGCGCCGCACAGGCGTCGATGGCGGGCGGATGGCCCTCGTAGCCCTGCTGCCCCTCGGGGCGGCTGTCGTCCCAGCGCTCGTAGATGCCGCCGCAGTCGCCGAAGGTAGGGCGGCCGACGCCCCAGCTGTCGCGCAGCTGCACCTCGTAGCGCCCCTGCAGGTAGATGCCCGAGTTGGAGCCGGGCGCCATCATGAACTCGAGCTCGAGCTCGAGGTCGCCGTGCTCCATGCGCGTGACCAGGTTGCCGCGGTGGCGCGCGTCGGGCAGGTTGACCAGCACGCCCGTGCCCTTGCGCGTGTGCAGGGCGTGGTCTTCGAAGGGGTTGGCCCAGACGTCGGCCGCGAGCTGCCAGTTGGCAGGCGGCTGCACGAAGGCGTCGAGGCGGTCGAGCGGCAGCTCTGTGAGGGGGAAGGGATGTGCGTCGTCCTGGGCCCATGCGGAAAAGGACCACAGCGCGCACAGCAGTGCACCAATGAGTCGGATCATGATGTCGGGATTTCGTGGACTTGTTGGCGAGCGGGGCTAATGTAGCATTTTCGGGAAAGGTATCGACGACCCTGGTCTGGGCGCCTTTCGGCAAATGGCTGCCACTGGCCACCGGCAACTGCCGAAATCCTATTTTCGCGCCAGCGATCGCATCCGGATCCGTCCACCTTTTCACCGCAGGCAACCATGTTCAAATACAACCGATACACGCTGGGCAAGATCGAGGAGATCTTTACGCAACTGGGATACAAGGTGCGCTACGAGAAAGGGCAGTTCCAGTCGGGCTACTGCATCGTGGAGAACAGGAAGATCGTGGTGATCAACAAGTTTTACGAGGTGGAAGGCCGCATCAACGTGCTGCTCGACATCCTGACCGAGATCGGGGTGGATGAAGCGCTGCTCGACGACAAGCACCGGGCATTCTACCGCAAGCTGATGCGTGCCCGTTCGGCCGACGAGGAGGAGGAGTGAGGGTTTAAAGTTTATAGTTTAAAGTTTATCCTTGATTTTTAGTGTTTTGTGAATGGCGTGTGCGTCTACCGTCTATGGTCTATCGTCCATTGTCCATCGTCCATTGATCTCTAAAAACACGGCAAGCACGTGAAAGTCACCATACTGGGTTCGGGCACCTCTCAGGGCATTCCGGTCATCGGGTGCGACTGTGCCGTGTGCCGTTCCGATGATCCGCGCGACCAGCGGCTGCGCACCGCGGCGCTGGTGGAGTGGGGCGATGCCACGCTTTGCATCGACGTGGGGCCCGACTTCCGCCAGCAGATGCTGCGTGCCGGCGTGCAGCGCCTCGATGGCATCCTGCTCACCCACGAGCACAACGACCACATCATCGGTCTCGACGACGTGCGGCCCTTCAACTTCAGGCAAAAGCGCGACATGCCGGTCTATGGGCTGCCGCGGGTGCTGCAGCAGGTGGAGGAGCGCTTCGCCTACATCTTCGCGGCGCAGAAATACCCCGGGGCGCCCAGTGTGCGCCTGCACGCCCTCGAACCCGCCGATCGACCCATCGAGATCGAAGGGGTGCCCGTCTGGCCGCTGGAGGTGATGCACGGCCGCCTGCCCATCCTCGGCTATCGCATCGGCAACTTCGCCTATCTGACCGACGTCAAAAGCCTGCCCGAAGCCACGCGCGCCCACCTGAAGGGCTGCAAGACGATCGTGCTCAGCGCCCTGCACCGCAAGCGCCACCATTCCCACCTCAACCTCGACGAGGCCTTGCAGCTGCTCGACGAGCTGCAGCCCGAACGCGCCTGGCTCACCCACATCAGTCACCGCATGGGCCGCCACGAGGAGGTCAGCGCCTTTTTGCCGAAAGGCGTCGAGCTGGCGTGGGATGGGTTGGTGATCGAGGAGGAATCGAGGA
>CAYNYN010000077.1:0-12552 GCA_964401445.1 uncultured Saprospiraceae bacterium
AACATCGAGCAGCTCAAGGATCTGCTGTGGAAGGTGATGAATGAGTAGATCCTGGCAGACGATGGACGATGGATGCACAGGTAGTTCATAACAATCTTGTAAATCAGCTTCAAATCCTAAATCTTAACCTGATTTCCTCAACCATTTTTTGCAGGGGACACAATTTTTCAACCACAGAGTTGCACAGAGTCACGCAGAGGGCCACCGAGTCTGGTGAAACCGGCCGAAGCTGTAAGGACGCCACGCTACATCACTCCTCACTCCTCACTCCTCACTCCTCTCTCATTCTCTCTGTCTCTCCCTCTCCCCCTTCAAATGTGTAAATTTGCGCTGCCGCAAAAGAGCGGCATGCCCTGACCAAACCGAATTCACAAACCAATTTGACAGCAGATCATGGCCAGAGTTGAGCTGATCATGCCCAAGATGGGCGAGAGCATCATGGAAGCGACCATCCTCAAATGGTTGAAGAAAGAAGGCGACACGGTGGAAGCCGACGAGACCGTGCTCGAGATTGCCACCGACAAGGTGGACTCGGAAGTGCCCTCGCCCGTGTCGGGCAAAATTGTCAAGATCCTGTATCCGGAAAATACGACGGTGGCCATCGGCGAGCCCATCGCCATCATCGAGACAGAGGCATCGGCAGCCGAAGCACTCGACACGCCCGCCCTGGGCAAGACGGAAGAGCCTGCCGGCAACGGCGCTGCCGACCAGCCTGCACCCCAGCCCACACCCCAGCCGGCCGCAGCACCGGCTACGGCCAGCCCGACCCCTGCACCCGCTACGGAGGTGCCGCGCACGGCCCCGGCCAGCGGCCGTTTCTACTCGCCCCTGGTGCGCAACATCGCCAGGACGGAGGGCATCAGCCTCGAAGAGCTGGAGCGCATCCCCGGCACCGGCCTGCACGGCCGCGTGACCAAAAAGGACATCCTCAACTACCTCGAGCAGCGCAAGCAGCAGCCGGCAGCCACGCCCCAGCCGGCACCGCAACCCGCAGCGCGCACGACCAGCCAGCCTGCGCCGCAGCCCCAGCCGCAGCCTGCCGCGCCGGCCGGCACCCCGTCGGCCGACGGCCGCACCGAGATCATCGAGATGGACCGCATGCGCAAGCTCATCGCCGAGCACATGGTCCGCTCGAAAGCCACCTCGCCCCACGTCACCTCCTTCGTCGAGGCCGACGTGACCAACATCGTCGAGTGGCGCAACCGCGTCAAGGACGAGTTCCAGAAGAAATACGGCGAGAAGATCACCTTCACGCCCATCTTCATCGAGGCGGTGGTGCGCGCCATCCACGACTTCCCCATGATCAACATTTCGGTGGATGGCGACAAGATCATCAAGAAGAACTACGTCAACATCGGCATGGCTACGGCCCTGCCCAGCGGCAACCTCATCGTGCCCGTCATCAAGAATGCCGACGAGCTCAACCTGGTGGGCCTCACGCGCGCCGTCAACGACCTGGCGCGGCGTGCGCGTGCCAACCAGCTCAAGCCCGAAGAGATCCAGGACGGCACCTTCACGCTGACCAACGTGGGTACCTTCGGCAACGTGATGGGCACGCCCATCATCAACCAGCCGCAGGTGGCCATCCTCGCCACGGGGGCCATCCGCAAGAAGCCGGCCGTGGTAGAGACCGAATACGGCGACCTCATCGCCGTGCGCCACATGATGTTCCTGTCGCTGTCGTACGACCACCGCGTGGTGGACGGCTATCTGGGCGGCTCGTTCCTGCGCCGCGTGGCCGACTACCTCGAAGCATTCGACAAAAACCGGCCGATCTGATCCGGTCGCGACTCTTCGTTCATTCGTCGCCTTTCAGGAATTCATCCGAGAAGTGGCCCCTGCGGGGGCCATTTTTCATTTTCTGTCGGTTGTAATCGGCCGACTGGCCTTTCGGGATGGACAGGCTGGCCCAGGCCTCGCCCTCGAGGTGCTTGCCCAGATACACGAGCTGTCCCACATGGTAGGCATAGTGCGCCAGCTGGCGCTGGATGGCTTCGAGCACGGTGTGCCCCTCGTTGCGGATATGGACGATGCGCCCCAGGTCTTCGGTGCGAAGGGGTTCCAGCGCATCGAACAGGCATTGCCAGCCTTCCTCCCACAGCTGCATCAGCTGCGCCTTGTCAGTGATGTCGTCTTCGAATTCGGCATCGCGCTGGCGCCATGGCTTCTCGCCGTCGCTGGTGAGGAAGTCGGTCCATCGGCTGCGCATGTTGCCCCACAGGTGCTTGACGATGATGGCCGCCGAGTTGCTGTGGGCGTCGGGGCGGCGGTGCAGCTCGTCCTCGTCGAGGCGGGCCAGCGTCTGGTCGCCCAGGTGTTTGTAGTAGCGGAAGAGCTTGAGGCTGCTTTCGAGAAAGGAATCACATGCTTGCATGGTATCTTGTGGTTGGTTCGAAGAATTTTGCGCCAGGCGTGAGCCGATGGACCATGGCCGATAGTCGATGGACCACCCTGAATTACCGAGCCTTGCCATTAAGGGATGGCGACGATGGCGAGTGGCGACCAGCGTACCTTGAGACCCGAAGCGATGAAGCAGAATTACCAAAAATCGGGAAGAGAAAAAGTCGTGCGGCTTGCGGCCCTGCTGATTTTCCTTGCGGTCACGGTGGCCCTGGCCGAGGGGGCGCTGCATGCGGTGCGTTGGTGGGGTCCTGCGCCGCTGCGCGCGTTCCTCGACGAGGTGCGCCGCATCCGGCGCTGCAACCTGCGCTACTACGGCCCTCCGGGCCTGCCCGTGCCGGCCATCCTGTTGCCGCCTGCCCGCGATGCCGACGTGGTGGTCGTGGGCGACTCGTTCGTCTTCGGCACGCTCGTCGCGGCGGAGGATGCGTTTGCCGAAAGGCTGGGGCACCTGCTCGACACCCTCGGACGCCCGCTGCGCGTGGTCAACCTCGGCGTGCCGTCCACCTCGCCGCCCCAATACAACCGCCTGCTCGAGCTGGGCATGCGCTACCGGCCCGAGCTGGTGGTCTACGCCTTCTTCGCCAACGACTTCCGCTACGACAGCCTGCCGCCGGTGCGCCGCCTTTCGGCAAACGAAACCTGGCGGCGCCGGCCCGAGGATGAGGGCCTGTGCTATGAGGCGCTGCCCCTTTCCGTACGCCTCAACCACTGGCGCAAATGGCTGACCAACCACCTGCTTTCCTTCCAGCTGGTGAAGAGCCTGCTGAGCCGCCACGTGTACGGGCGGCAGGGCTACCCGGTCGTGCTGGGCACGCGCTACTACCTGCTGGCCGACACGAGCTGGTGGGGGCAGTGGCTCGACTACGGGCGCCTGCAGGTGCGCCGCAGCGTGGAGGCCAACTGCGCGCTGGCACGCGAGGCGGCGGCATTTGCCGAAAGGCAGGGTGCAAAAACCGCCTTCGCCCTCATCCCGGCGCGCGAGCAGGTGCTGGCACCCTTCCTGCCCGACACGCTGGCGCGTCGCGTACATGCGCCTGCCTACGATACGACCTGGCAGGTACTGCGACGCTGTCTCGAAGCCGAGGGGCTGCCCGTGCTCGACCTCACGCCGGCCCTGCGGCGTGCCGTGCGTCGGGGCCGGCGCGTCTATTTTGCGTTCGACGGCCATTTCGACGAAAGCGGACACGAGGCCACGGCATCAGCCCTTGCCGCCTTCCTGCGTCAGCACAGGCTGACCGTCGGTCGCTGAGCCATCCACCTTGAGCCGCAGCTCGAACAGGTCGGTGCGGCGGTCCTTGAGGTTCTGCACGCTGCCGAACTCGTGCAGCTCCTTGAGCAGGTCGAGGTCCACATCGGCGATGAGGATCATCTCGGTGTTGGGCGTGGCTTCGGCCTTGATGCCGTTGGCCGGAAAGGCAAAGTCACAGGGCGTGAAGACCATCGACTGGGCGTACTGGATGTCCATGTTGTGCACGTTGGGCAGGTTGCCCACCGAGCCGGCGATGGCCACGTAGCATTCGTTCTCAATGGCGCGAGCCTGGGCGCAGTAGCGCACGCGCGAGAAGCCGTTCTGCGTATCGGTGAGGAAGGGCACGAACAGGATCTTCATGCCCTGGTCGGCCAGCAGGCGGCCCAGCTCCGGAAACTCGGAATCGTAACAGATGAGGATGCCGATGCGGCCGCAGTCGGTATCGAAAGCCTTGATCTGGCTGCCGCCCTGCAGGCCCCATACGCGTGCCTCGTCGGGCGTCACGTGGATTTTTTCGTAGCGCTCCGTCGAGCCGTCGCGGCGGCACAGGTAGCCTACGTTGAAGAGCTTGTCGCCGCGCAGCTCCGGCAGGCTGCCCGTGATGATGTTGATGTTGTAGGAGATGGCCAGGTTGGAAAAGCGCTGCACGATCTCGTCGGTGTACTGTGCCAGTTCGCGGATGGCCTGCGGCTCCGACAGGTGGTTGAACCGGGCCATCAGCGGCGCATTGAAATACTCGGGGAACAGAGCGAAGTCGCATCGGTAACCCGACACGGCATCCACGAAATACTCGACCTGCTGCATCAGCACGTCCACGTCGGCATAGGGGCGCATCTGCCACTGCACCAGCCCGAGGCGTACGACCGTCTTTTTCGTCGAGGCGCGATGGCTGGGCTCCTCGTAGTAGATGTTGTCCCACTCCATCAGCACGGCAAACTCGTCGGAGGCGGCATCGCCTTCGAGGTAGCCCTTCAGGATGCGGGAGGGATGGAAGTCGTTGGCCAGCTGAAAGTTCAGCACCGGATCGTGGATCTCCTTGTTCCTGACTTTCGCCAGATATTCCTTGGGCGAGAGCAGGTTCTTGTACTTGTGGTAGTTGGGCATGCGTGCGCCAAAGGCGATGCCCTTGAGGTTGAGCTTTTCGCACAGCTCCTTGCGGTAGTCGTAGAGGCGTCGCCCCAGCCGCATGCCCCGGTAGTCGGGCTTGATGAACACGTCGATGCCATAGAGCCAGTCGCCATCGGGCGTGTGGGTGTTGAAGGTGTAATTGCCCGTGATTTCGCGATAGGTGTGCCGGCGCTGCACCAGCTCGTCGGGCACGATGATGCTCAGGGCACAGCCGGCCAGCTCGCCGTTGACCTTGACGACCACTTGCCCTTCGGGAAATTTTTCGAGCAGTGCCTTGATGTGGTGCTCTTTCCAATATGAATCGGGCATGGAAGCATAGGCCGCTTCCATGATCTTCTTGAGTTCGGGGTAGTCTTCGAATTGGAGATAGACCAGTTCGACCTTGTCGATGTCGCTGATTTTCATGTGAGGTGATTTTTTGTTGCATGAGGGTACCCCGGGCAAACCCCCGTCCGCCTTTTGCGCAAAGGTCTGGTGATGAAGCCGGACTGCTTGGCGTGGAAAGATGCGGGTGGGGCACCGGGGCGGGGCCGGGTCAATGAACCGGGGACAGAAAGATAAACACTTCTCATGGACGCTTGTTGCGCGCTGTTTCGGCAGCCGGATCGGTTACGGGATGAAATTTCAGGGCATAGACCGAGCGATAGCTCTGCGGCGTGCGGAAGAGTTCATCCAGTTGTTGGCGTGTCTCGGCATCGATGAAGGCCATGAGTGGTTGGGGCACTTCGAAGAGTTTGCGGATGGCCGGCCGGATGAGCTGGTCCCATTCCTCGTAGAACCGGTCGAAATCGTCGGGCGTGATGACTTTGCGGCAGCGCGGACTGCCACAGTTGCACGCCATCGGCTTGTCGAGGTTGAAGATGCCGTACTCATCGGTGATCTGCTCACCCGGCTGGATGTCGCGTATGGCGATTTCGAAGCCGTAACCCGTGCTGATGGTGTTGGGCTCACAGCTGTGGTTGACGTATTTGGCAAAATCCCAGCTGATGATGCGGTTGCCGTACTGGTCGATATAGGAATATCGATCGATGGCCGCCTGTACTTCGGGCGGATGCAGCAGATAGTCGGTAGGGGTGACCACGACCTCGAGGGTGTCTTTGACATACACGATGGTGCCTTCCGGAATGTACTCCGTGGCAAAAACGCCATATCCGATCTCTTTGGAGATGAATCGCAGCTCGGTGGAGGGATGTATCATGGTGGTTGCTGATCAGAAAATGAGCGAATGGGTTTCAATCCTTTGCTGCGCGGGCATCCAGGGTGTCGAAAAAGTCTTCTACGGCTTCGATGCCCAGGTGCAGGATGCGGCCGCCAGTCTGGTTGACGGGGTTGATTTCCTTGCCGATGATCACGCCCTCTTCGGGGGCTTCGTATTCGCGCACCACGTCGCCCCAGATGTTCTGGATACGGGCTATGACCTGACCCTTTTGCACCTTTTGGGTCACTTCGATGGGCACGGTCAGCAGGCCGCCTTCGTCGCTGTAGATCCAGTACGAGCGGTGGCAGATGATCGTCTTTTCGGGGGTGCGCGTGTCGAGGGCCCCTTCCATCATGTTGAGCCAGGCCAGGGTGTTGTGTATGCCCGTGAGGCCGCCGCGAATGTAGCCGCGCTGGAAGGTGTTGGGGTTGCCCACCTCGAGGGTGATGGCAGGGATGCCCATGGCATTGGCGGCACCGCGCAGGGTGCCGTCAGATGGCGGGTTGTGCACGATGATCTGGGCATTCTGCAGCACGGCCAGGGTGCGCGTCGTGGGGTCGCTCAGATCGGCGCGGATGTAGTAGGAATTGACGCGACCGAAGCTGGCGGTGTGCAGGTCGAGCAGGTAGTCGAAATGCTTGATGATCCGATCGATGAGCCGGTAGGCGTAGATCTCGCTCACGTCGCCGTCGGGGCGGCCGGGCATGATGTGGTTGAGGTCTTTGCCATTGATGAAACGCCGCACGCGGCGCAGGTAAGAGGGCACGTTGGCTACGAGCACGCCGACCACCGTGCCGCGCAGATGCAGGGGGTCGATTTCGCGAAACAGACGCTGGATGACGGGGATGCCATTGAGCTCGTTGCCGTGGATGGCGGCAGTGAGCCCCAGCACGGGGCCGTCTTCCACGCCGCGGGCCACCTGCACCGGCACGTAGATGGGCATGCCCATGCCATCGGTTGCGATGTGGACGAGGAATCGGCCAATGCTCCCCCGCGGCGTGTCTTCGATGTCCAGGTGCGTGACTCTGCGTTCGTCGAGCTGAGAGGGACTGGATGGGTGCTGCATGGGGGTGTTTTTTTTTTTGATCTTTCAAAAATAGCGCCTTCGGGCCGGTCGGGAGCACACAGGTGTCGGGGAAAGAGGAGGAGTCGGACGGGACTTCATGCGGCCACTTCCAGCGCATAGCGCACCAGCAGTTCGGCCGTACGCAGGGCGGCGGGCTGTCCCGCTGGCGTGACCGATTGCAGGATGCCGCCGATGCTGGACGTGTTGACCTCGGACAGCACGCGGTGACCGTCGTCGCCCATGAGGGTGTCCATGCCGTAGATGAGCACGCCCCGCGGCAGCAGCACTTCGTTGAGGTGCGCCACCATGCGCAGCTCGTCTTCGTCGGGCTCGGTGGCGATGGAATGGCCCCCTTGGGCGGCGTTGCACAGCCAATGGCCCCTGGCGGGCACGCGCAGCGAGGCGCCCACCACCTCGCCATTGACCACGATGATGCGCTTGTCGCCCTGATCCACGTGGCGCAGGAAAGGCATGCCCAGATAACCGCCCCGGTCGAGTCCTTCGCGCAGCAGCGGCAGGGCTTCCTCGAGCGACAGGTGTCCCCCTTCCGACCAGACGTCCGGGCCGTCGATGCGGATGATGCCATGGCCGCCGTACCCTTTGAGTGGCTTGAGCACGACGGGCCCCCGACCGATATAGGCCAGCAGCGCGGCTTCGTCGGTGATCAGTTCCAGGGGTGGGCACAGCGCTGCCACCTCCAGGAGAAAGGCCTTGCTGCCCGTACTGAGGATGCCCGATGGCCGGTTGACCACCCGCCTTTCGTCCAGCGTATGGGCCAGGAAGCGCAGGAAGTCGTCGTTGAGGGGCGGGGGCAGGCGCAGCAGGATCAGGTCCATGTCGCGGGGATCGACGCGCAGCGGTGGCTGTGCGAATCGGGCGCCACCTGCCTCCCAGTCGGTGGTGCTGTCGGCCTGCAAAGCATGGATTTCGGTCAATTGCCGGTTTTCGAAAAAGGCGGCATTGGCCGGGGTACCCCGGCTGGCGAGAAAGACCTCATGGACCGAGGGGTGCTGTGCCAAGGCCCGCACGATGGCATAGACCGAGTTGGAAGGCTGGTGCCCGCGGTGGTCGGTCAGCACGAGGATGCGTAGCTTTTTCATTGCAGGCAAATCTCGCGAATGAGCGCCGGGTCCTGATTGAGGGACTGGAACAGGCGCATGCGAAACTTTTTCTTTTGGGTAAACAACATGTCACACATTTTGTCGATGGCCACGGTCGCCAGTACGGTCTGGATATATGCGTCGATGAGGTCGTCGAGGCCGATGCCCAGCCGGTTGAAGTCGCGGCGGTCCATCAGCAGCAGGCGGTTGGTGTCCGATCCCCACGAGCCGTCGGGGTTCTTGACAGAGAGGTTGGTTCCGAGCATGGCCCAGGAGTCCTGGCCTGCCTCGAGCTGTCGGGCAAGGGGCATTCTGGCCCGTCGGGCGTAGATGCACAGCGGGCGAAGGCCCTGGGCCGTAGCACACACCATCATGCGCAGGTCGGCCACATACGTCTCGCCCCGCAGGTTGGGCATGGTGCCTACGTGGTACAGGCGCCCCCTGCGCGTCACCGAGCTCCACGAATAGTTGCCAATCAGGCTCTGCACGATGAACTGGTCATAAGGGAAGTCCATCTGCATGAAGCGCGCCAGCTCCTCTTCGTTGACGATGGTGAAGACACCCTGGCCGGCATTGCTGTATGGGACCTTGATGACGGCCTGGCCGCCCATTTTGCGCACCCACAACGGGATCTCGGCCTTGCTGACGTCCCAGATGGTCTCGGGCGTGAGGATCTCGATACCGGTGCCCTGCAATTCGCCATTGAGGAAGTCGTAGGCTTTGGCGGCCACCATCTTGTTGCGGCCGCCGGCCAGGCAGGCCACCGAGGGGTTGAGCACGGCCGTGCGCGAGTGGAGGCACAGGCGGTTCCAGGGGCGCTGCGTGAGGTACCTGAAGGCGAAGGCGATGGGCTGCCATTCCCCTTCGGGGTCGCGTACGTACATCTGGCCGTCGCGGTAGCGCACGGGGGGGTCGGGCATGCCGTCGTACCAGGGCGCATAAAGCACTTCGGTCTGCAGGGCATCGGCCAGGGCACAGGCATAACCCGAGGCCTCCATCGGGTTCTTGTCGTACACCACGGCGATTTTGCCGGCAGGCAGTCGCTTGCTCTTTGTAATGAGCGGCTTGATGGTGTGTTCGACGAGCAGGCGATAGCCCCCCTGCTCCTGGTTGTCGTCGGTCAGGGGCATGGACTTTTGGCCCGAGGGGCATGAGTTGGTTTCGATGAGTACCATTTTGCGGTTGCCTGCCGCATCGGTCACGTGCATCAGGTCGGCGCCGGCCCAGCGGAAGTAGCGGGGCTGATACTGGAGCAATTGGTTGAGCACCTCCTCGTTGACGCGGGGATGGAGATGGCAATAGCGCCGGATGATCCGGTGCCGGCTCAGGTTGAGGAAAAAGCCGACCACGGGGTTGATGGTGGCATTGAGCGCCTTGGGATACCAGTGGTTGTGCGGCTCGAACTGGCCGGGTCGAATGCGGACGGCGTGCGTGTTTTCCCGGGTTTTGCCCACGGCGATGGTTGTATTGGTTTTCAGGGGGCAAGTTGCACCACTTTTCGATATGCGGCAGATTTTTTTTTCATGAAAAAAAAAAACGAGCCACCGGTACCCGTACCGGTGGCTCGCAGAACGTGCCGCGCAAATAGTCATTACCCAATCACGCCGGACTCACCCATGAAGGGCTGATGGTAGTAACGTTTGCCCGTGGCGCGATAAAGGGCATTGGCCAGGGCGCCAAAAATGGGCGGGAAGGGGGGCTCGCCCAGGCCCGTGGGGTGGGCGCTGCTTCGCACGAAATGGACCTCTATGGCGCGGGGCGCTTCGCTCATGCGTATCATGCGGTATCTGTCGAAGTTGCTTTTTTGCGGCACTCCGTCCTTGAAGGTCATCTCGCCGAACAGCGCATTGCCGATGCCATCTACCACGGCGCCTTCGACCATGTTGGCGGCGGCGTCGGGGTTGACCACGATCCCGCAGTCGATGGCGGAGGTGACCTTGTGGATGACGGGTCTGCCATTTTCGATGGTCAGGTCGAGCACGTGGGCCGCATAAGAGTTGTGGCAGAAGTAGGCGGCCACGCCCCGGCTCATGCCGGGGGCTGGCTCGTCCCAGCGCGATTTTTCCCGTACCAGCTGCAGCACGCCCGCATAGCGGTCGGGGTCGTAGTCGTTGCGTTCGCCTACGGGGTTTTCCTTCGCGCGGCGCAGCAGTTCGAGCCGCAGGTCGATGGGGTCTTTGCCCATGACTTCGGCAAGCTCGTCGAGGAACGACTGCTCGGCTCCGGCAATGAAATTGGATCGGGGCGCACGGAAGGCACCGATGGTGATGTTGGAGTCGGCCTGCCACTCTTCGGCCAGGTAGTGGTCGATGGCGCCGGCGGGGAAGCGGTCGGCAAAGAGCGGGCTCTCAGGGATGCCACCGGCCTTGACGTGCCACGCGATCAGCCGGTTGTTTTCGTCGAGGGCCGCGCGGTAGATGACGTGATAGGCCGGCCGGTAGATGCCGCAGGTCATGTCGTCCTCGCGGGTGTAGATGAGCTTGACGGGTGCGTTGACCTTTTGCGAGATGAGGGCTGCTTCGATCAGGTAGTGGCTGTAGGCTCTGCGGCCAAAGCCGCCACCCATGCGTGTCAGCTCGATCTCGATGTTTTCCGGCGGGATGCCCAGGCGCGCCGAGAGCGTCTGCTCGATGAGGCCCGGTGCCTGCAGCGGCCCTGCCAACCTGACCCTGTTGCCCTGTACGTGGGCAAAGAAGTTCATTGGCTCCATGCAGTTGTGTGCCAGGTGCGGGCAGGAGTAGGACCGTTCGATGATGCGGGCGGCGCGCCGAAAAGCGGCTTCGGGATCACCGTCGCGCCGCACGATGCGGCCGGGCCGTGCTGCCATTCGTTCCATGAGGGCCCGGTGCTGCTCGGTGCTTTCCAGGCCGGCAGGGTAGCGGTTGACGATCTTTCGTGGACCGAAGGCCATGGCCTCGGTGTGTTCGGGTGCCGGCGCCCAAGTCACCTGGAGCGCCTTTTTTGCCTGCATCACTTCCCAGGTGGTACGGCCCACCACGACGGCTACCTCGGGGAAGGCATTCGTGTCGAAGAGGTTCTTCGGGGTGGTGTCATCGTAGGTCTTGATGGTGAACACATCGACGATGCCGGGCATGGCGCGGGCAGCAGTATCGTCGATTGCCTTGAGCGTCAGACCGAAGGTTGGCGGATGCACGATCATGGCGATCAGCATGCCTGCTTCGGTGTCGACTTCCTCGAGCGGCACCTGCCAGGTCTGGGCGGCTGCCTGGCGCAGCATGTGGCGTGCCGTAGCGCCGGCCTTGCGCAGGGCTTCCCATTTGGTCATGATGCCCCTGCTGCCGCCCGTGAACTGGCCGTACAGTGCGTCGGGGTATTTCGAAGGGTCGTGCGGCGCCTGCTGCACCATGACCTGCCGCCAGTCTACATCCAGCTCTTCGGCCACGATCATGGGCATGGAGGTCATCACATTCTGGCCAAACTCGGGGTTGGGCGCGAAGATGGTTACTACGCCATTGTCGCCGATCTTGAGGTAGGCATTGAAGTCGAACCACTCGTCGGGCATGCGCAGCGCTTCGTCGGTGGCTGCATTGGTGCAGCCGCTCAGCCAGTGGATGCCCAGCAGCATGCCGCCACCAGCAAGGAGGGTGTTTTTGATGAAGCTGCGGCGGTCGATCGGTCGGCCTGTCGTGCTCATATGCGCTCGGTTTGGAGTGTGGAAAAACAGCAGGGGGGCGTGCTATCGCCGTGCCCGCGCGGCAGCCTTGATGGCCGCCTTGATGCGGGTATAGGTGCCGCAACGACACAGGTTGCCGTTCATGGCCCCTTCGATCTCTTCGTCGGTGGGGTCGGGGTTGGCAGCCAGCAGGGCGGCAGCCGTCATGATCTGGCCTGCCTGGCAATAGCCGCACTGGGCGACGTCGAGCTCGAGCCAGGCCCGCTGCACGGGATGGTCGCCCTTCTCCGAAAGCCCTTCTATGGTCGTAACGTGTCGGTTGCCTACCTGCGACACGGGCAGGATGCAGGACCGCATGGCGACGCCGTCGAGGTGGATGGCGCATGCCCCGCATTGGGCAATGCCGCAACCGTATTTGGTGCCGGTAAGGTGCAGGTGGTCGCGGAGTACCCACAGGAGGGGCGTGGCGGGATCAACATCCACCTCGTAGGTGCGGTCGTTTACGTGGAGCGTGAATCGTGCCATGGTGGGTGTTTTTGAAGTTTTTTCAGGTCAACGGTGGACCGACGGAATCGGGTATCTGGGCGAAGATGGGCTGAACGCCTTGGGTATTGCAGAGTAAAGATGACGCCCCTCCTGCTTCCATTTTTTGTAAAAATCAAACAAATGCTTACGCAAATCAAACGCCGGCCCCAAAAAAACGAGCCGCCTGCCCGTTTCGGGCAGACGGCTGCTGCGCCCTTGCACGCGATGCGTTCAGGCGGCCCGGGGCAT
>CAYNYN010000078.1:0-5534 GCA_964401445.1 uncultured Saprospiraceae bacterium
AATCCTCGGTTCCTCGGTTCCTCAAAATCATTCCTGCCCGACGCGCGCCCGCACCTTGATCTCTTCGTCCTTGTACTTCGATGGGCATTTCATCAGCATCTCGGTGGCCACGAACTCGTCGCCTTTCATGCGGCCCGTCAGCACGATCTGCTCCGAGAGCTCGAAGTCCTGGGGCTTGGCGGCGAGCAGCACGACCTTGTGCTCTTCGCCGTTGGCGTCGGTGGCGAAAAAGGTGAAGCGGTTGGCATCGACGGTGGGGTCGTACTCCATGGGCTTGTCTTTCGACAAACGAACGGCTACTTTCACCTTCTTGTCGGTCTTTGCCGCATCGGCGAAGGTGCTGTAGGTCGAGAGGTCTTCGGCCGCCATCGTGAACATGTAGATGGCCACGCCGATCATGGCCAGGGCTACCCAATAGATTTTCTTCATGGCTTGGTGATTTTGCGCAAAGGTAACCTTTGCAGTAAGAGCGGGGCCCTCCCCCGCCGGAATTTGACTTCGTTTTGAAAAAGCGCTGCGAGGGCAAAGGTTCAAAAGCGCTTTGGGCTCACTACGATGCCACGCCTTTTCGAATCCCGAGTCGTCTGGCACACATGGTTGCGGCGTCTCCACCATCAAACTCACCTGACGAGCGTGACGTCGCCGCGCAGCCGCTCGCGGCTGCCGTCGCGCAGGACGAGCTCTGCCCTCCATACGTACACGCCGGGGGGCAGGGGTTGCCCGCGGAAGGTGCCGTCCCAGCCCTGCATGGGGTCGTTGGGCAGCATGTCGGTGGCGCGGAACAGCAAGGTGCCCCACCGGTCGTAGATCTCGAACAGGGCGATCCGCGCCACCTGCGGACCTGCGTAGAGCGTGAAGCGCTCGTTGTAGCCGCTGCCGTCGGGGCTGAAGGCCGTCGGTGCGAAGGCGGGGCCGTCCTTGCGCACCAGCAGGTAATGGCGCGCCGTGGCCGCGCAGCCATTGCTGTCCACGGCCGTCACCTGCAACGTCAGGGAGGCATTTGGCGAAAGCCAGAGCGAAAAACAGGGGGCGGCACAGGCGCTGTCCACCGGCGGCTGCCAGATGAGCTCGGCCACCTGGTCTGGTGCGAAGGTGGTCTGCACCCGAATTTCGACGCTGTCGCCCAACAGCATCTCGTGCGGACCGAGGATGGCCACGCCGGGGTCCTGGGGCGGTGGGATGGCCACGCTGGTAGCGTACTGGCAGCCGTTGACGTCTTCGACGAGCAGCGCGTAGGTGCCTGGCGCCAGGCCCGGGAAGAGCGGCGTGGTCGCGGCCGGCCCGCCGTCGAGCGAAAAGACGAACGGCCCCGTGCCACCCACCACCTCGTCGACTACGAGGGTGGCCTGCCAGCCGGGCGTGTCGCAGGGCGGCGCTTCGAGGTGCCAGCGCACCGTGTCGAGCGGGGGGCTGTCCCAATCCACGTAGAGCGAGTCGGTATCCATGCATCCGTTGTCGGCATCGATGCCGGTGAGGTGGTACCAGCCGGCCTGGTGCACGGTCAGTGTGGGCAGGTGGCCCAGCACCGCGCCGGTGGCGTCGGTCCAGGTGATGAGTGCCGTTTCGGCAGGCACGACCTTGGCGATGAGCAGCGTCTGCGGGTCGTCGCAGCTCAGCGCGCCCGTGCTGCTGATCTCGACGATGGGCGCCGACAGGTCGAAGGGCGTCAGGATGGTGGCGCTGTCGCGGCATCCCGTGAGGCCATTGGTGACGACGACCTGGTACAGGGCCGGCGCATAGACCGTGGCCACCGCGCTGTCGGCATGGGCGATGGTCTGGCCCGGCGGGATGCTCGCCCAGTGTACGGCGTAGGTGGTGTCGGGCGAGAGGCCCGTCACGGCCAGCCGGGCCGAGGGCTGGTTGCAGGTGAGCGTGTCGAGTGCCTGCACCTCGAAGGCCGGCGGGGCGAGGTTTTCTTCGATGGTCACCATGGCGGTGTCGGTGCAGCCGTTGCGCTGGTGCTGCACCACCAGCAGGTGGACGCCGGCCTGTGTCGTCTGCCACTGGGCGCCATTTGCCGAAAGGCTGCCCACCCACCAGGTGTAGCTCAAGCTGTCGGCCGGCACCGAAGCCGAGGCGTCGAGCGTGAGCGCGGGGTTGAGGCAGGTGCGCACCAGCCCGTCGGGGGCGAGGATGGACGCCTGTGGCGCCACCGTGTCGAGCCGGACGATGGCCGTGTCGGTCAGGGTGCAGCCCGTCAGCGTGTCGGTGACCTGCACGACGTAGGTGCCGGCAGCCACGGCCGTTATTTGTGGCTGTTGGCTTTCGCCAAAAATGGCGCCGTCGGGGGTGGTCCAGGCGTAGGCGAGGTGTGGGGCCGTGGCGGCGGACAGCACCACGCTGTCGCGCGTGCAGGTGAGCGTGGTGTCGGGGCCGGCATCGGCGGGCGGCAATTCGGTGGCCAGCACCACGGAAACGCTGTCGGTGGATACACATCCGTTGCCCGTGTCAGTGAGCGTAAGGGTGTAGGTGCCCGTCTGCTGCACCTGCACCGCCGGCGCCGAGGCGTGGGGCAGCAGCGGTCCGGGCCCCGCCCAGGCGTACTGAAGCGGATGGGTACCCTGGCTTGCCGAGGCGTCGATCCAGGGCATGAGGGTGTCGCAGGTGATGAAGGCCGTGTCGGCCACCACGGGCACGGGCCGCATGGTGTCGGCCTGCACGATGGCCACGGACTGGCAGGTGCAGCCATTGACCAGGTCTTCGGCCTCGAGGACGTAGGTGCCGGGCCCAGCCACCACGGGCGCCAGCGTCTGTGCGCCCGAGAGGATGAGGCCGCCGTCGGGGCTGGTCCACTGATACACGACGAAGGCGCCGCCGCTCACCTGGCCCTGCAGCGTGAAGACCGTGTCGAGACAGGTGAAGGTGAAGTCGGGCCCGGCATCGCAGCTGAGGGCGTTGGCGTCCTGCGTGACGGTGGTCGTGTCGCTGTCGGTGCAGCCGTTGGGGCTGCTCACGGTGAGGATGTAGGTGCCGGGGGCGCAGGCGATGGGATTGGGCGTGGTGGCGCCGGCGCACAGCTCGCCATCGGGCGTGTGCCACCACCAGCTCACGTTGGCGGGCGTGGCGCTGCCGGCCAGCACGGCGGTGCTGGTGGCGCAGGTGAGCTGGCCGGGCGGGCCGGCATCGGCTTGGGGCCGCAGCGTGTCGAGGCCGACGAAGACCGAGTCGGTGGCGGCACAGCCGTTGTCGTGGCGCGTCACGGTGAGGTAGTACCAGCCCGGGCTGGCCGCCGTCGTCTGCAGGGTGGTGGCCGGCCCCGCCAGTTGGCCCGTGGTGGTGTGCCACAGCACCGAGGCCGGCACCTGGGGGCTGTAGCTGCCCGAGAGGGTCGGCTGGGGCGCCGCGCAGGTGACGGCGGTGGGCGGGCCGGCATCCACGAGGGGCGGGTCGCGCCCGTCGAGCACCACCACCTGACAGGTGGACTGGAAGGCCGTCTGCGTGTTGGTGACTTGCAACTGGTAGATGCCGGGGGCGTCCACGCAGGGGGTGAGCGTGGTGTCGCCACCGCAGAGATGGCCCGTGAGCGCTGTCCACTGGTAAGCGAACTCGGGACCCACGTCAGAGGCGGTGCCGTCGAGCCAGAGCGTGTCCTGTGCGCACGTCAGGGGGCCTGCCGGGGCGATGTGGCACTCGGGGTAGCAATTCACAGGTGCGAAAACGACGACGGCGTCCGTGTCGCGGCAGAGGTTCTGCTGGCTCACCACCTCGAGGTAAAAGGTGTCGGCGGCATGCAGCGGCTGTCCCCATGCCGTCTGGGGATTGGCCGTGGGGGTCACGTTTCCCGAAAGGGAGAACCAATGGAAGCTGAAGCTGCTGTCCTGCAGCGAGCCCGTGCCGTCGAGCCATGCGACGGTGTCGCCGCAGGGTATCTGGATGTCGGGTCCGGCGTCGGCCACGGGCACCAGCCCGTCGTACTGCACCACCACGGCATCTTCGCTCTGGCAGTGGTTGACCGTGTCGCGCACGACGAGGTTGTAGAGGCCGGTGGCATCCACGCTGGCGAAGGGCTGGTCGGTGCTTCCGCAAAAGTGGCCGCTGCCCACCACTTCCCAGGTGTAGGTGTAGCGGGGGCCGAGCGAGGTGCCGGTGCCGCCCAGAGCGACGCACGCCTCGAGCTGGGGGCAGGTGACCGACACGATGGAGGGGCCGGCATCGGCGGTGGGATGCAGCGTGTCGATGGTCACCACCGCCGTGTCGAAGGACGACAGCCCCCACAGGTCGTTGCGCACCTCGAGCACGAACATGCCCGCGCTCACGAGGGGGTGCAGCGCGTCGGTGGTGTCGACGAGCGTGCCGCTCAGCGGCGTCCAGTGGTAGCTCAGCGCGGGCCCCTGGCTGCTGCCCGTCGCGTCGAGCGTGTCGAGGGGGCCGGGCTGGTTGGCGCAGGTGATGTGCTGGTCGGGGCCGGCATCGGCCATGGGCGTGCATGCGGCCGTGTCGAGGAGCACCCAGGCGGTATCCACGGCCACGCAGTCGTCGAGCGTGTCTTGGAGGGTGAGCAGGTAGGCACCCGGGCCGGTCACCAGGGGGCTGACCGTCTGTGCGCCCGCCAGGATGGTGCCGTTCAGTGGCGTCCAATCGAAAACGATGTGGGGTCCACTGTCGGATGCCGAGGCGTCGAGCGTGGCCAGTCCCGTCTGGCAGTTGACGAGCTGGGGCGGGCCGGCCTCGGCCAGGGGCGCACTGGCCGTGCGCGTGACGACGACGGTGTCCTTGCTTTCGCAAAAAGTGACCGTGTGCTGGACCGTCAGCACGAAGGTGTCGGGGTAGTTGACGCTGAACTGGGGGCTGTTGGTCAGGAAGGTGCCCGAGAGCGTGTACCATGCATAGCCGATGTATTGGCCGGTGTCGGAAGCGCTGGCATCGAGCCAGGCCAGCGGCTGCTGACAGTCGATGAACAGGTCGGGCCCGGCGTCGGCATGGGGCGGCGTGAGCAGCGCCGTCACCGCAGCCGTATCGGTGGCCATGCATCCGTTGGTGGTGTCGGTCACCACGAGCCAGTACAGGCCGCCGCTGTCCACTGCCACCTGCGGCCCGTCCGTCGGGCCGGCGAAGTGGCCGACGTCGGTGCCCCACTGATAGGTGTATTCGGGCCCCGCGCTGGTGGCGCTGCCTCCCAGTGTAGCCACGGGGAAGCCGCAGGTGAGCACGGCATCGTTTCCGGCATCGGCCACGGGCGGCACGGTGTCGGCGGCGACAGTGACGGCGGCCGTGTCGCTACAGCCATTGGCACCGATGACGGTGAGGGTGTACGTGCCGGCCTGTTCCGCCCAGACGGCAGCCGAATCGGGCAGGGGGCCGCCCGGGCCCGTCCAGAGGTGCTGGGCGGCATTTTGCGAAAGCGTGGCATCGAGCAGTACGGCAGGCTGGCTGCACGTCAGCGTGTCGGCCGGCGCAATGACGGCCACGGGCGGCACCGTGTCGATGCCCACCCAGGTCGAATCGGCGGCGGTGCAGCCGTTGGTCGAGTCGATGGCGGTGGTGCGCCACAGGCCCGGCAGCGCCACCGTCCAGCTGCCGGTGTCGGATGCCGG
>CAYNYN010000078.1:5634-12541 GCA_964401445.1 uncultured Saprospiraceae bacterium
GGGCCAGACCAAAGCACGCTGAGCGGCCCCGGCGCGGTGGCATTTGCCGAAAGGCTGAGCTGGGGATGGAAGCATGTTAGCGCGGTGTCGGGGCCGGCATCGATGATGGGCCTTGTCGTGTCGGCCACTACGGTCAGGGTGTCCGTGCTTTCGCAAAATGCCGCCCTGGCGTGCAGCACGTAGGTGCCGCCGCTGTCCACCAGCACCACGGCGCTGTCGGGCGGCGAGGCGAAATGCCCGTTCGGGCTGGTCCAGAAAAAGGCCTCGCCCGACGATGCCGACCCGTCCAGCATCACGGTGGGCTGGAAGCACGAGAGCGTGTCGGCGGGCAGGGCCACGGCCTGCGGCGCCAGCACCGTCAGGTCGAGCCAGACGAGGCTGTCGCAGCCGGAGGCGGCGCTGAGCACGACGAGGTGTTGTCCGCTCTGGGTGAAGGCTGCGCCGCCCAGCAGCAGCGTGTCGCCGGCGCAGATGGTGTCGGTCAGCCAGGTCTGGATGCTGTCGCGAAAGCCGAGCTGGACGAGGACGGTACTGTCGCAACCGAATTGATTGGTGGTGGCCAGCTGGTAGATGCCAGGCTGCCACCATGCCGAGTCGGCGAGGTGGAGCGTGTCACCGGCGCAAAGCAGGGTGTCGAGCCAGACGGTGTCGGCCGGGTGTACGGTGAGCAGGGCCCGGACCAGGCTGTCGCAGCCTGCCCACGAAGTGAGATGCGCCACCCAGGTGCCCGTTTGGGTCCAGGCGCTGTCGCCCACGAAGAGGGTGTCGCCCGCGCAGAGGCTGGTGTCGATGAGGGTGGTGTCGGGGGGCGGCACGATGCGCAGGTCCAGACAGACGGGCGTGAGGTCGCCGCAGAAGGTGGCCGTGTCGGAGGCCAGGTTTGCCGAAAGGCTGCTCAGGGTGGTGCTGAAGGGCGCGGGCAGGGCCGCCGAGTCGGCCAGGCTGTACGACAGGCCGCACACCGTCCAGGTGCCGGTGTCGAGCATGCTGAAGTCGGGCTGGGGCAGCAGCGCCTCGATGGTGTCGTGGCGGGCGGCGAGCCACAGATAGCCATAGCTGGCCGAGTCGGGTGGGGCGGTGGTCCAGTGCAGGCCCAGGGGCGGGTGCTGCAGGCCTGCCGTGTCGCTTGCGCAAAAGACGAGGCTGGTGGTGCCGAGCAGGCCCGCGTCGGCCTCGCAGCAGAAGATGCCGGTATCGTCGCACAGGCTGATGGAGAAGTCGAGGATGGAAGCCGAGTAGAAGGAGGAGGTGTTTTGCACCAGCAGACACCAGCTGCCATTGACCGGGCCGGTATCGAAATCTTCGAGGCAGCCGGCATGCGGATGGTAGGAGCCGGTGTAGTTGCCGATGGGCCAGATGTTGTTGTCGTTGCAGCCGTCCCAGGGGCTGACGATGGGTACGCCTGCGATGGTGTCGGGCGAGGCGGTGGCGCCACAAGGCACGAAATCGACCTGCCAGGTGCTGAAGATGGTGGTGATGGTGGGGCCGTTGCAGGGGGCACCCACCAGGTTGACCGTTTGGCCGGCAGGGGAAAGCAGGGTGATGGACAGCTCTTCCACGTTGCCGTGCTGGAAGGCCAGCGACACGCCACAGATGCCCTGGGCCGGGTCGGCGAGGTCGTCGTTGGCCGCATCGGTGACATCGTAGCAGATCTGCACCGTCTGGCCGGGGGCCACCGCCTGCGGACACGACCCGTTGTCGGCGCAGCCACAGTGCTGGGCCGTCAGTTCGAAGGGCAATGCGCTGAGGACCAGACACGTCAAACCCAGGTGCAGCCAGATGCCGGGGCGTAATGCAGAGCGATGGGTCATGCGCAATGGTTCGGTGCTTGGGGTGGCAACAAATAACGGAAATTTTAACGCGTTTCTCTACTCGATCGTGTGGGTTGCTTCTTTCAGGGGTATTCGTTGTTACACTGAGTCCCGCAGAGTACCCACAGAGGACCACCGAGTATGGTGCAATCGGGTGAATCGGTGAAACCGGTTCTAACTTTTCCTTGTGCTAAGCTGCCATGATATGCAATGCTTTCACTGGGCTTCGCGAAGTGCGCTATCTCAACATCGCGGCGTAGCCGCGTCTCAACATCGCCGTGACAGCGGCGTATCAACATCAGGGCGCAGCCTTGTCTCAACCATCCGATGCTCGGTTCCTCTGTTCCTCGATTCCTCCTTCTTTTCCAGATATTCGCGCCGCAAAACGAATTTTTTCCAACCGAACGCAAAACACGCACGCATGAAGGCATACGTTTTCCCCGGTCAGGGCGCCCAGTTCGAGGGCATGGGCAAGGACCTTTATGAATCGAGCGAGCTGGCACGCGAGCTGTTCGAGCAGGCCAACGAAATCCTGGGCTACCGCATTACGGACGTCATGTTCGAAGGCACGGCCGAAGACCTGCGCCAGACCAAAATCACGCAGCCGGCCATCTTCCTGCATTCGATCGTGAAGGCCCGGCTGGCGGGCGATGCGTTTCGGCCCGAAGCCGTTGCCGGCCATTCGCTGGGCGAGTTTACGGCGCTCGTGGCTGCCGGCGCCCTGACCTTCGAGGACGGGCTCAAGCTGGTGCAGCAGCGTGCGCTGGCCATGCAGCGTGCCTGCGAGGCCGTGCCCGGCACCATGGCCGCCATCATCGGTCTGGAAGACGAAGTAGTGGAGCAGATCTGCGCCGAAATCGACGAGGTGGTCGTGCCGGCCAACTACAACAGCCCCGGGCAGCTCGTCGTCTCGGGCACCCTCAAGGGGGTCGAGCTGGCCGTGGAGAAGGCCAAGGAAGCCGGTGCGCGCAAGGCCGTGGTGCTGCAGGTAGGCGGAGCCTTCCATTCGCCCCTGATGGCCCCTGCACAGGAAGAGCTCGAGCAGTCCATCCAGGCCACGCCCTTCAGCCGGCCGTCGTGCCCCATCTACCAGAATGTGACGGCACGTGCCGAAACCGATCCCGAAGCCATCAAAGCCAACCTCATCGCGCAGCTCACCGGCGCCGTGCGCTGGACCCAGACCGTGAAGCAGATGCTGGCCGATGGCGTCACCGAATTCGTGGAAGTAGGCGGCACCGGCAAGGTATTGCGGGGCCTCATCATGCGCGTCGATCGGCGCGTGCCCACATCGGCACTTTAACAGTCTGCCATTTGCCTGCTTGGCTGATTCGGGTTAAATTCGTTCATCGAAATCCCGAGAAGCATATCCATGGCGATTGTATAATGAGTTGGTATTCACTCACTTAATCATAAAGCTATGGATAGCAAATCCAAGGCCGGCAAGCTGGCTCGGGCTGTAGCAAGGCTCAGTCGGTGCGCCCGCCAAAAAGCCGTCAAAATGCGTCGGAAGATGCAGCAGAAAGCGCGTACCGCTTCGAGCAAGGAACGCACGAGCTGGCATCCCGACCTCGCAAGGTGAATGACAATCCCTCCACTTCACCCAGCCCTCGTGGTTGAGAAAGAAAAAACCCCGCACAAAGATTGGTGCGGGGTTTCTTTTTTTATGCCGTGGCAAATGGGCTTGTACGCCCCATGCGCCACGGCCGTATTCACTTTGCCGATCGCACTGCCCACAGGGTGGCCAGGTGCACGATCGTTTCTGCCGATTTTTCCATGTCCTGCACCGATACCCATTCGTGTTTGGAGTGGAAGGCATGCTCGCCGGCGAAAATGTTGGGGCAGGGCAGCCCCATGTACGACAGGCGCGACCCGTCGGTACCCCCGCGGATGCTGCGCCGTTTCGGCTCCAGGCCCGCACGGCGGATTGCTTCCTCGGCCAGCTCCACCACGAGCGGGTGCTGGTCCAGCACCTCCTTCATGTTGCGGTACTGCTCGGTGACGATGAATTCGGGCTTCGAGTTGGGGTACCGCTTCATCACTTCGTCCACGATGCTGCGGAGGTAATCCTCTTTTTCCTTCAGTCCTGCCGTGACGAAGTCGCGAATGATGAACTGGATGGTCGCTTCCTCGGCAATGCCCTGTACGCTCACCGGATGGATGAATCCTTCCCGGCCTTCGGTCGTTTCGGGCGAGAGGCGGTCCTTGGGCAGGGCCGCGAGGATGTCGGCCGCGATCTTGATGGCATTTTCCAGTTTGCCTTTGGCAAAGCCCGGGTGTGCACTGGCACCCTGAATTCTGATCGTCACGGCATCGGCAGAAAAGGTCTCGTCTTCCAGGGTGCCCGCTGCCTCACCGTCGATGGTGTAGCCGTAGTCGGCGCCCAGTTTTTCCATGTCCACGTGATCGACGCCGCGCCCGATTTCCTCATCGACCGTGAAGAGGATGCGGATCTTGCCGTGCGGCACTTCGGGATGGGTCATCCAGTATTCCACGGCATCCATGATGGCCGCCACGCCCGACTTGTTGTCGGCGCCGAGCAGGGTGGTGCCGCTGGCCGTGACGATGTCGTTGCCGATCTGCTTCTTCAGGTCGGGATGCTGCTCGGGATCGATGACCTGGGTCGGGTCGTCGGGCAGCACGATGGGCTTGCCGTCGTAGTTGCGGTGTACGATGGGCTTGACGTTGGCACCCGAACAATCGGGCGAGGTGTCCATGTGGGCGCAGAAGCACAGGACGGGCACCTCATGGTCGACGGTGGCCGGCACGGTGGCATACACGTAGCCGTATTCGTCCATTTCGGCATCGGTCACCCCCAGGCTTTTGAGCTCTTCGACGAGCAGTCGGCCCAGGTTTTTTTGCTTTTCCGTGGAAGGCACCGTCTTCGATTCGGGATCCGATTGCGTGTCGATTTGGACATATCTCAGGAACCGGTCCAGAATGTGGTGTTCAAAGGGAGGAAGGCTCATATTTGGTTTAAAGTTTAGTGTTTAAAGTTTATTGTTTAGTGTTTTCTATTGATTAGCAATCGATTGTGTGGAGTGCACCTATCCATGACCTCGGTCTTCTACCCTTTTCGCTCTTCTCTCCTCACTCATCACTCCTCTCATTTCCCCGTGGCGCCAAATCTTGCTAATTTTGCGGCAGCGCCAAAATTTGACGCGCGAAAAGTGCGTTTCAGGCCTGGAAATTGTTTTGGTCATAGAGAAAAATCGATTCCATGAAAAAGCTCATTCTCCTTTTTGCAGTAGCGGGTGCCCTGATCACGATGACTTCCTGCAACCGTGGTTACGGTTGCCCCACCAACCTGAAGGCCGAGCTCGTGCAGTCGCTGCATGTGGCCGTGGCCCAAACGGTGGCTGATCTGCGTTGAGCAGCCGGCACTTTTGCAGACAAATGAGGATGATCCTGAACCAGGGTCATCCTCATTTGGTTTTCCTGCAGATCGTTCAGAAAACAACGCAACCCATGAAGTGGCAACACCTCGAATCACGCGCCCAGCTCGACGAGCTGCACCAGGAGTCGCACCAGCGACCCGTCGTCCTTTTCAAGCACAGCACGCGCTGTAGTATCTCGGCTTTCGCCAAACACCGCTTCGAGCGCGGATGGCAGGCTGGTTCGGAAGTGTCGGTCTGGCTGCTCGACCTGATTCGCTTCCGCGAGCTGTCCAATGAAATAGCCCACCGCTACGGCGTGGCGCACGAGTCGCCGCAGGTCATTGCCATCGTGGGCGGCCAAGCGGTGTATCATGCTTCGCACATGGACATCGATCCCGAGGTGGTCCGTGCAGAGGTGGAAAAGGTCGTGGCCGGCTGATCAGATTGGCCTACCTTTGCGTGCTTTCGCAAACCAAGCCCATTGGATCATGGTGACCACCGACGTGCAGTTATTCGAAACCCAGGACGGCTCGCATTCCGTGCTTTCCGGCCGCTACGGGGTGAGCTATCACTCCCGCTACGGCGCCATCCGGGAGAGCATGCACGTGTTTATCGAGGCGGGGCTGCGGTTGCGCGGCTTCGCCAAGGACGATCTGGCCGTGTTCGAAATGGGGTTGGGCACGGGCCTCAATGCCCTGCTCACCTGGCTGGAAGCGCGCGCTCATGGCTGGAAGGTGCGCTATGCTGCCGTGGAAACGGATCCGCTGCCGCTCGAAGTGGTCGATCAGCTCAACTACGCCGACACGCTCGGCAAGCCCGAAGCCCAGGGCTTCCTGAGGCGCATCCATGAATCGCCCTGGGGCGCCCCGATCCAGTTCGACAAGGACCGCTTCACTTTCAGCAAGGTGCGCAAGTCACTCGAAGAAGTACATTTGCCGGATTCGGAATACGACGTGGTCTATTTCGATGCCTTTGCGCCCGACGTGCAGCCCGAGCTGTGGACCGAGGATATCTTTTGCAAGCTGTGGCTGGCCATGGCCCCCGGCGGCGTGCTGACCACCTATTCGGCCAAAGGGGCCGTGCGGCGCGCCCTCAAAGCTGCCGGCTTCGAGGTGGAAAAACTGCCCGGCCCGCCCGGCAAGCGCGAAATGACGCTCGCAAGAAAACCCGCTGCCATATGATGCCCGACCGCACCCGCAGGCGCTTCGATCGTTGTGATCAGCTGCTGGAAGAAATGTTCCGCAAACTCGATCAGCTGCCCGAGGAAAAGCTCCACGAACGCCCCGCCCCCGACAAGTGGTCGGTAATGGAGACCTTGCAGCACCTCTATGTCAGTGAATCGCTCTCACTCAGGTACCTGCACAAAAAGCTGGGCAACAACGCCCCGCTGGGCCCGGCCACCTGGCTGACGCGCCTGCGCACCTTCCTGCTCAACAGGGTGTACCTGCGCCTGCCCATCCCTTATCGCGCGCCTGCCGTGGTCGCCGAAGATCAGTTCGATCCCGAGCTGGACTATCCCTCGCTCAAGGAGCGCTGGCGGGCCGTGCGCCGCGAGATGCGGCAGTTCCTCGATCAGCTGCCCGAAGAGACATTTGACAAGGAGGCTTTCCGCCATGCCGTTGCCGGCCGCATGACCCTCGACGGCATGCTGGACTTTTTCCATACCCACATGCAGCGCCATGCGGGCCAGATCGAGCGTACGCTGGCCAGCGGGTGAAGCCG
>CAYNYN010000079.1:0-6817 GCA_964401445.1 uncultured Saprospiraceae bacterium
TTGCTAATACGTTTTTACACCGACGACCTACGCAAAAACACGTAGCGTTTTACACTTTACCTTTCTTTAAAAAACTTAAAATCAAGCTATTAAAAATAAATCCTTTCAACCACGCCTGACACACCTGCCAAATCGGGCAAGAAAAAATGCGCAATTCCCCAACAAACAAAACACGAAATCTCACATCTTTCACCAACCAGCCACACAACCACATGAAAGAGTCCCCGGAAGTGGGGTTTCGGAATTTTATTCTGCCTTTTGACAGTCTTACGAGAGAAACGAAACACCCCTCGAGGTCGGACATAAAGGATCGGACATGCCTCAAAGCTGCACGAGTGGCCGGACCTGGTCGGAATACAGCTTTTCGATCTGGCGGGCATAGCGATCGAGGATGAGCGGCCGATTGAGCTTCATGCTGACGCCGATTTCGCCCGACTCGACGGTCCACTCTTCGGCCAGCAGGTGAAAGCGACGGACGCGCTCGTGCGGGGCCAGGCGCTCGTTGGCCTTCTGCACCTCCTCGCGGTACAGTTTTTCCACCCTTGGGTTGAGCACCATGAACGCCGGTGCCGTCCAGTGGATGCCTTGCGCCCGACACCATGCCTGCAGCAACGTGAAGTTGGGCACGATGAGGGCGCCCACCCACGGGCGTCCACTGCCAAAGGCCAGGCACTGCGCGATGAAGGGCGAGTCGAGCAGGGCCCGCTCGACCACCTCGGGTGCCACGAACTTGCCCGAAGAAGTTTTGAACAGCTCGCTCTTGCGGCCCGTGAGTTGCAGAAAGCGGCCCTCCACCCATCGACCCAGGTCGCCGGTATGCAGCCAGCCGTGGGCATCCACGGCGCGGGCCGTCTCTTCCGGCAAGTTGAGGTAGCCCACCATGACGTTGGGCCCACGCACCAGCACCTCGAAGGTGCCCGGCGCATCGGTCTCTTCGAGGCGCACCTCCACGCCGGGGATGGGCATGCCCACCGTGCCAAAGCGGTAGTCCCCTTCCTGGAAGCGGTTGAAGGTCACCACGGGCGAGGCTTCCGTCAGGCCGTAGCCCTCGCGCACCTCGATGCGTGCGGCCGAAAAGAGGCGGGCCAGATCGGGTTGCAGCGCTGCCGCCCCCACCACGACCCCTTCCACGCGGCCGCCGAGCAGCTTGCGCCAGTGTCGGTACACCAGCAGGTCGGCCAGGTTGCGCTGCCACCAGTAGCCCAGCGGCATGTGGCCACCACGGTAGCGCTTGCCCAGCCGCATGGCCCACTGTATCAGGGTGCGCGCCACCGGCCCCCGCCGGGTGCTCTCTTCCCACAGGTAGTCGTGCGCTTTCTCCAGCAGGCGGGGCACGGCCGTGAAAAAGTGCGGACGCACGCTGCGGACATCCTCGATCACGTCCTCACTGGCGCTGTAATAGACCGAAGCACCCGCCGCCATGTACAGGTAGCAGACCATCCGCTCGAAGATGTGGTTGAGCGGCAGAAAAGTCAGCACGCGCTTGTCGCAATTGATGGGCACGAGCTGCCGCACGGCTTCGATGTTGCTCACGATGTTGCGGTGCGAGAGCATCACCCCCTTGGGCTGCCCCGTGCTGCCCGAGGTGTAGATGATGGTGGCCACGTCGTCTTCGTGGATGGCGGCTTTGTAGGTCTCGAAGGCGGCCTCGTGATGCTCGACGGGCACGGTGAGCATGTCCTCGAACGAGCGCAGCCCTTCCACCACCTCCAGGCTGTACACTTCCTGCAGATGGGGCACGCTGCCCCGCACCTGCTCGAGGCGCTGGTAGCAAGCCTCGTCGTCCACGATGCAATGACGCACACCGGCGTCGTTGAGGATGTGGATCAGGTGGTCGCTGCTGAGGGCCGGATGCACCGGCACCACCACCGCCCCAATTTTTTGCAAAGCAAAATCGACGATGTGCCATCGGGGCGATCCCTTCGCGGCGAGGAGCGCCACGCGTTGCCCCTTGCGAAGGCCGCGATCGAGCAGGCCGGCAGCGTAGTGGTTGACCAGTTCGATGCACTCGTCCGTGCGCAGCGAGACCCAACGCCCCCCCGGCGCGCGATAATTGAGCGCCTTGCGGTTGGGCCACCGGCTCTGCTGATAAGGCAATATTTCAAACAAGCGCCTGAATTCCATGAAGCATACGAATCTGAAGTACACCAAACGGTCTTGCTCATGGGGCAACGCACGGGATGGACGGGCCCCCAAGCTAAAAAAAAGCAGGGGGTTGACCAATCGACGCCCGTCCTGCTGCGCCGATTTTCAAGCGCCATGGCACATTGCCGCAGGGCCTCGTTACCTTTGCAGGCACAAAAAACCGAATGCCATGTTTGGAAATCTGTTTGGCGACTTCGAAAAGAAACAGGAAGAGCTGCGCGAGCGGCTCGAGGCCATCCTCGTCGATGCAGAGGTGGAAGACGGTGCCGTGCGCGTGACGGCCACCGCCGCCGGTGCGCTGCGCGATCTGGTCATCGATCCCGAAAAAGTGGACATGCAGGACGTCGAGGCGCTGCAAGACCTCGTGCTCGAAGCCGTCAACCGCGCCCTCGACGAGGCGCGCAAGGTGCAGGCCGAGACGTCGCGCGCCCTCATCAAGGACATGCTGCCGCCCGGCCTCGACAAACTTTTCGGATAAAATGCCGCTGCGCGAAAATGGACGCCCCCGCCCCGACGTTCATGGCGGTGCCTCCGTGTTCGACAACCACCACAAACCTGCGTTCCCGATGTTTCGACCCTTTGCCGCTTTCTTCCTCTGCCTGTTCCTTCACAGCCTTTCGGCAAACGCCCAGGTGACCAGCGGGCTCATCGCATGGTATGCCTTCGACGGCGACTCGTGCCAGGCCGTGGACGTGCTGGGCACCCCCACCAACAACGGCTTCCTCAATGGCGACATCAGTTGCGGCTGCGGCGTAGTGGGCAATGCGATGTACTTCGACGGGGTGGACGACTACGTGGTGTTTCCCGGCACGGCAGTGAACGAGAACTACTTCAATACCACCGACTTCACCATCAGTTTTTACTTCAAGCCCACCAGCCAGTCCAGCCAGGACCAGGTCATCCTCTCGCGTCGCGACGGCTGTGGCATCGACCATGCCTTCGCCATCCGCTACAACCCCTTTTCGCGCAACCTGAGCGTGCTGCTCAGCGAGGCCGCCGGCGTCAATGGCACCATCGCTGCCCAGCTGCCCCCCAACCGCTGCTGGTACCACGTGGCGGTGGTGCGCGTGGGCGCGCGCACACGCCTCTATATCGACGCGCGCCTGGTGGGTGAGGTCAACGCACTGCAACGCGTCGACGTGTCGAACGATACGCTGCTGCTCACCCTGGGCGGCAGCAACTGCGCGCTCGAGCGCCCCTTCGAGGGCTTCATCGACGAGCTGCGCCTCTATGGCAAGGCGCTCACGGCCGACCAGATCGGCACGCTGTTTTTCCAGCCCGACCAGATCGGCGTGGACCGCTACAGCAGCGGCCTCAAGGACACCATCATCTACCTCGGCAACTCGGTAGCCACCTGGATCACGCCCACCTGCGCGACCGACTTCGCCTGGCAGCCCACGACCGGCGTGGAAGACCCGAGCTCGCCCTACACCCTCATCACGCCCGAAGAATCGACGCTCTACAGCCTGTCCTTCTCCGACGCGTACTGCACGGCCGTGGACAGCCTGCACATCACCGTCATCGACCCCTCGACGCTCGACTGCACCGAGGTGCTCGTGCCGGGCGCCTTCACGCCCAATGGCGACGGCCTCAACGACACCTGGGGCCTGAGCAACCCGTTCGTGGTCGAGGCCCCCTTCTCGCTCGAGATCTACGACCGCTGGGGCAGCCGCATCTTCTTCACCGACGACCCCTACCAGCGGTGGGACGGCACCTGGCAGGGACAGCCCGTCAATCCCGGCGTCTTGCTCTACCGCGTACAGTGGCAATGCAAGGGCGAAGAGCGCCTGGCCACCGGCTCCCTCACCGTCTTGCGCTGAGGACGCGCGCCGCACCCCCGCCCCTCTTTGCCAAACACTGCACGCGCAACCCGCTTTTCCCCAAACACCTTTTCGTTTTGACATGCTTTGGGGCAGGCCGACACTTCGGGATAGGGGGTCACAACCTTCAGATACCTGCATGTCATGTTGCGACAACAGCGATGTGACAGTGTTTGATGGCTGCCATTCATTCCGAATTTGGGCAGACAAATTCTTCTTCTCTTTCTCTCAAAACGATACACATCTCACACAAACCCTATCCATATTCCTACCCTTCTCTTCTCGTGACACCTTTCCGGAAGGTGGCAAATTTTTTGCCCCCTCAATGACGCCCCGCCTGACGTCAACACCACCAGCCCCAACGAACCGAAAAGAAATCATCAAACGCTCACCGCTGCATCCCCCGTTGCCCGTGTGCATGCGCGCGGGCAACGTTTTTCTCGGTGAGTCGACAGCATGGGAACTTTTACTACACAACCAAACCAGACATGAAAGGGGATTATTCCACCAACGCGGGCTTGCTTGCGCCCCCACCACGAAAAACGAACACCGACAGCACCTCTTCGTCCGATCAGGCCGAGCGGATCCGGCAATTGGAGGAGGAAAACAAAGCCTTGAAAGGGCGGGTCGAACAGCTCTCCCAATTTGCACGATCTGCCGCACACGATCTCAAGGAACCGCTGCGCATGATCGCTTCCTACACCACCCTGCTCGAACGCACCCTCGGCACCGAGCTCGATCCGCGCGCAGCCGATTTTCTCGAGCAAATATCCAGCAGTGCCCAGCGCGCATATGCCCTGCTCGATTCGATGTTGCAGTACGCCGCTCTCTCCTACCGCGAAATCACGCTGACCGACGTGGATCTCAACGAGGTGCTCCGGCAGGTGCTGGCCAACCTGCAGTTGCGCATCCGGGAGTCCGGGGCCCACATCGAGGCCGGGCCGTTGCCCGTCGTCCATGCCAATGCCGAGCTGATGGTACAGGTATTCCAGAACCTGCTGTCCAACGCCATCAAGTTCACTCCGCCCGATCGCAGGCCCCACATCCAGATTCGCAGCACGGAGCTGCCCGCTGCCTGGCAGATCGAAGTAGCGGACAACGGCATCGGCATACCTGCCGACCAGCTCGAAAAGATCTTCGAAGCTTTCGAGCGGGGCCACGCCGGCAGAAACTACGAGGGGACGGGCCTGGGCCTGGCCATCACCCAACGCATCCTCGAACGGCTCGGCGGCACGATCCGCGTGGCCTCGGAAGAAGGGGCAGGGTCCACCTTCATCCTCACGCTGCCCAAACAGGCGTAGGCACGTAGCTTTGCAGCAAAAAGCGATGAACCACCTTCCCCGCCCCCTGCTGGCCTACCTGGCCATCGCCTTGCTCCACCTCGCCGCCGTGGTGGGTGGCCTGTCCTGGGCAGCCTCTGCCACCAAGCCCCTGCTCATGGCCGCATTGCTGTGGTACTGGCGCTCGGAGCGTGGGCCGGCAGGCACGGCAGGAAACTGGATCACGGCGGCGCTGCTTTTTTCGCTCTGCGGCGACGTCTTGCTCGACCTGGCCAAATACCGGCCAGCACAGCAAGGGTGGTTCCTGGCCGGCGTGGGCGCCTTCCTCATGGCCCAGCTCTCCTATGCCGTCGGGTTTCAGCGGTTCCCGCCGCGCGGCAAGGGGCTGGTGCAGTACCACCCCTGGTGGCTCATCCCCTTGCTGGCCTACCTCATCACCTTCTTCTGGACGCTCTGGCCCGGCATCCCGAGCGGCCTGCGCGCGCCCATCGTCGTGTATGGACTGGCCATCAGCAGCATGGTGGCCTCGGCCATGAATTTGGGCGGACGCCTCCCCGCGCCCTCCTACCGGCTGGTGGTGTGGGGCGCCATGAGCTTCCTGCTCTCCGACAGCCTCATCGGGCTGAGCCGCTTCCGACCGGAAGCGTGGGACTGGCCCCTGCCCCAGTTCTGGATCATGCTCACCTACATCGCCGGCCAAGCCCTCATCGTCATCGGTCTGCGCAGCGCCCTGTCGGCAAGGGCGGCATGACGACTGCCGGGGCAAGGTGTTATCTTGCGGGCAGTTAAAAACCACATTGCATGCGCAAACGGATCAGTGCCTGGCTGCTACGCCTGCTCGGCTGGCGCGTCGAAGGGTTCAACCCGCGCCAGCTCGACAAGTACATCATCATCGTCATTCCGCACACGTCCAACTGGGACTTCCCGCTGGGCCTGCTGGTGCGCAATGCCTGGGAGCTCAACGAAGTGAAGTTCCTGGCCAAGGACAGCCTCTTCAAGCCGCCCCTGGGCTGGCTGTTCCGCTGGCTGGGCGGCTACCCCGTCGATCGCTCCAAACGGCACAACTACGTCGACGCCGTGGCCGACATCTTCGACCGCCACGAGCGCTTCGCCATCACCATCGCCCCCGAAGGCACGCGCAGCAAGGTCGATCGCCTGCGCACCGGCTTCTACTACATCGCGCTCAAGGCCAAGGTGCCCATCATTATGGCCAAATTCGACTTCGGCAACAAAGTGGTCACCTTCAGCGAGCCCTTCTGGCCCACCGGCGACAAGGAAGCCGACTTTGCCCGCATCCGGGAGTTCTACAAGGACGCCAAAGGCAAAAACCCCGAGCTCGGCATCTGGTATGGCGCGCATGAGGAGGAGGGAGGAACCGACGGTTGAGACTGCCTTCCGCGCAGATGTTGATACGCGCCCGATGGGCGCGATGTTGAGATGCGAAAAAACGTGGCGGACCATAGCGCCATTGCCTGAAACATCCAGGCACCGATTCGACCGGTTTCACCGATTCAACCGATTTGACCAAACTCGGTGCCCCTCTGTGTGTACTCTGTGCAACTCTGTGGTAGA
>CAYNYN010000079.1:6917-12485 GCA_964401445.1 uncultured Saprospiraceae bacterium
CACCATTTGCCGAAAGGCAAAATGGCTGACAGCACAACGCATAGAAGGCCCTTATCTTTGATGTAGCTACACCAAACCGACCTTCACTCCTTCATCCTCATCAAACACCCACCGCCGATGAAACTCCGCATCCTCTACACGCTCTTTGGTCTGGCCTTCGGCCTGTTTGTGTTCACCGCCAGCTCGGGCGGGCGCGCCTCCGTGGCCGGCGAAGGCAACACGGGCGCTCCGGGCGACGCCACCAACGCCAACGGCACACCCAAAACCTGCGTCACCTGCCACAACTCCAGCTCGACCATGGCCGTCACCCTCGACATCGTCGTGCTCGACGAATACGACGTGGTGGCCACCGAATATCTGCCCGGCCAGACGTACGAAGTGCGCGTAGTGGTCGAGCCCACTATGGGCAATCCGGCGGCCTATGGCTTCCAGATGGTCGCCCTGCAGGCGCCCGAAGGAACGGACGGCCCGGCCCTCAACGACAGCTGGAGCGATCCGTCCGACAATGCCAAGATCGCCCAGGCCAACAACGGCCGCAAGTACGTGGAACACAAAGGCCCCAGTGCCACCAACGAGTTTACGGTACAGTGGACGGCACCTGCCGCCGGCAGCGGCCCCGTGACGTTCTACGCCTGCGGCGATGGCGTCAATGGCAACGGCAGCAACAGCGGCGACGCAGCCGCCTGCGCCGTGCTCGAGCTGCCCGAGGGGGTGGTCAACAGCGTCGGCGAGGCACGACGCCCCGACGCCCTGCAAGTGTGGCCCAACCCCGTGCACGGCACGATGATGCGCCTTTCGGCAAACGAAGCCTGGGATGGGCCGGCCATGGCCCGCCTGTACGACCTCCAGGGGCGACTCGTTTGGGAAAAAGACCTCCTGCTGCACGAGGGTGCTGCCGAACTCGAAGCCGCCGGGCTGACCAGCGGCATCTACGTGCTGCGCCTGCAGCAGGCCGAACGCCTGGCCACCGCAAGAATCGTGGTGAGCCCATAACACGAGGTCGCTGCACGAACGGAATTTGGGCGCAGCCCAACGGCATCGAAGCCTGCCCCGGCATGAGGGGCAGGCTTCGGTTTTTCTGTCGGCACAGGTGCGGCTGCCGATCCTTTGGCTACTGTACGGTGTCGGGCAGAAACAGCAGGCTGTCGAGTCCCAGCAGGCTGTCGATCCAGGCCGTATCGCGCAACAGGGGCGCCAAGGGCAGCGAGTCTTCGGGAAAATCGACGCGGGGCGGGGGCGGGGGCACCTTGCGCTGGAAGCCGCGCAACAGCAGCTGTTCCTGCCGCACCCGCTCGATGATGACCGAGTCGGCGCGGCGGCTGGCCTCGGCATATACCTCTTCCCAGCAGCGCTGCACCCAGCCTGCCTCCCACTGCTGCTTGCGGCGCTCCAGCTCCCGGGCGATGAGCTCTTTCTTGGTGATCGCCGGCTTGCGCGGCCCGCAGGCCGACAGCAGCAGCATGCCCGCCATCGCAGTCAGTATGGCCAGCCCTCGGCTCATTGCGGTGTGCTTTTTTCGGTCTGTGCCCCCATGCTGCGCAGGCGCGCTTCGAGCTGGCGCTTGCGCTCCCTGATCTCGGCGATGCGCACCTCGACGATGGAGTCGCGCGCATGCGCCACGCGCGCTTCCCACAGCGCCTTGCAGATGCTGTCGAGCTGGGGCTTGCGCTGCTGCACGTAGTCGCGAAACAGGCTGTCGATCAGCATGCGGTCGCGGTGGACGAGCGTCGGCGGCGGGGGATCGGTGCAGCCTGCGCCCCACAAAAGCAGCGCGCAGAAAAGCAAGGCAGGCGACAAGCGCCGCTTGCCGCCTGGCCATATGAACCATTTACACCTTTCGATCATGCATTCAGCGTTTAGCGCAGCACCACGACGCGGCCCGCAGCCGTGCCGGCATCGGTGCGCACCACCACCAGATACAGCCCCGACGGCAATGCCGACACGTCGGCCTCGTACTGCCTGCCGGCAAAAGTAATGCGCTCTTCCCTTACCTGCCGGCCCATGGCATCGAAGAAGAGCAGCCGTCCTTGCTGCGCGCGGGCCAGCGCCTCGCCGAAGCGGATCTGCAGCACGCCCGAAGCGGGGTTGGGCTGGAAGTGGAGCCGCTCGGCCACGGGCGCCTCGCGGGTGCCGACCGGCGCATCCGGGTCGATGACGATGTGGTAGGGCGTGATGGGCAGCCAGCCACCCGTGCCATCGGTGATGGTGAAGGTGAAGCCGTCGGGCTCGTCGCCCTGGCCGTCGTGCGCATACCACACCAGGCCGCCATCCACGTCGCTCTGCGTGAAGGTGCCGCCCACGCCGAGGGGCTGCCCGTCGCGGTAGAGCGTGCCGTGGCGCACGTCGGTCACGACGGTGTAGGTCAGCTCGCTGTGGGGCGTGTCCTCGTCCTCGGCCACCAGCGTGAAGCTGTTCACCTCGCGCACGCCACCGGGCGGCACGCGCAATGTGTCGTTTTTCACCAGATAAGGACTCTTGGGCTGTATGGCCCCGCAAAACTCGACGGTCCAGCTCTCGAGCTGGCCGCCATTGCCGAAGTTGTCGAGCACCTCGACCTCGAGGCGCCAGGTGCCCTGTATCTCCTGGCCGTCGAGCTTGGCCAGCGGCTCCTTGGGCTGGTACAGCTGCCCGTCGGAAGGCGGGCAATTCAGCGGGTTGGGCGCCTCGTCGTCGAAGCCCACGTCGAACACCTGTGTGTTGCCGCAGTCCTTGTGCATGAGCACCACCGCCGAGTCGAGCGGGCTGACGATGCGCACTTCGATGTGGCGCACGGCATCGTGGGTGCCCTTGACGTTGAGCACGTTGACGTCGTCGATGACGCCGGTCTGCGAGACGCCGATCTCGGATACCACGGTGGGCAGGCCCGCAGCCGAGATGTTGATGGGCGTATCCTCGGAGGTGTAGCTGGTACACGACTGCGTCACCGTGGCAAAGGCGGCCACGCCGGTCCACGCGCCATAGCCGCACTCGTTGCCGGGGCGCAGGCGCCAGTAGTAGATGGTGCTGCCATCGAGCGTCACGGAAGGCACGTAGGTCGCTGCCGTGACGGCGGTGGCCTCGTCCACGATCGAAGCCGAGTCGAAGGCAGGGCTGGTGGCGATCTGGATGTCGTAGTAATCGCCTTGCGGCAAATCCGTCCAGGCGAAGGTGGGCAACACCTCCACGCCGCTGGTGCCGCTGGCCGGCTCGAGCAATGCCAGGTCGCTGAAATCGCTGTACACCACGTTGAGGGCGAGCGGGCGCACCACCGTGTCCAGGCCGGGGACGATGGCCTTCACTTCGAGCGTGTGCAGCCCGTCGGTGGTCACCGCGCTCAGGTCGAGGGTCACGTGTACCGTATCGCCCGTCCACGCCGGGTTTTGCGAAAAGCTGACCTGGGCGCCGGCAGGTGCCCCTTCGAGCTGGATCTCGACGAGCGTGTCGAGGCCGACCAGACCGGCCGTAATGAGGTCGAAGGCGAAGCTGTCGGGCAGACATACCTGCGCGCTCACGGGTTCGACGGCCGCGAAGAGGGCCGGCTGGTCGGGCAGCACGATGTCGAAATCGTGGTTCGAGATGTCGAAGAAGATGTTGTCGGCCGCCTCGACGCGCACGCGCGCCTCGTCGGTCGGCATGTTGGGCACCACGACGAAAGCCGAGCCGTCGTTGGGCGTGTTTTCGAGCAAGGTAACGGGGTAGGTGTAGCCGCCATCGAGCGACAGCCGGATGTTGACGTGCTGGCAGTTGACCTGGCTGTTGGTGGTGTTGGCCACGTCCCAGGTCACCTCCACATAGTCGCCGATGGTCCACGCGTCGTCGGGGGCGTTGGGGCTGGTGACGCGGAAGGGACCGGCGGCCTCGGTGGCCTGAAAAGCGATCTCGTCGAAGTCGTAGCTGCCCCCGCCCGCGTGGTTGTCGCGCACCGTGAAGCGGAAGGTGAGCGCCCGCGTGTAGGTGGGCAGCACCTCGGTCGGGTGGTTCACGTTGTTCACCAGATAGTCATAGCGCGGGAAGGTGCGCGTAGGCGAAGTGGAGGGCGGCACCGACCGGAAGATGGGCGGCGTGCCAAACTGGGCCTGCCCCAGGTCGGTAGGCGGCCCCAGGTCGTACTCCTCCCACACGTACGTGAGCGCGTCGCCATCGGCATCGGTGCCCACGCCCGTCAGCTCGAATGGCGTTTCGATCGGGATGTAGAAGCCGCCCTCGATGGGAATGTCGGCCTCGGGCGAGGTGTTGTTGGTGCTCATCACCTGGGCACAGGTGGCGCCGTCGTCCTCGCGCGTGTAGTAGAGAATGCGCTCCATCGAGTTGATGTGGTAGTAGTCGTCGTCGATGTTCTGCACGTAGTTGGAGCCGCAGTTGCTGGCGCCGGCATAGCACATGATGGTGCTGCCGCTGCCGGGCTCGTAGGCCGTCGACGGGCTTTCGTTCTCGCCATCGCACTTGTTGAAGGTGTGCAGGCCGTTGAGCTGGTGCCCCATCTCGTGCGCCACGATGATGTAGAACTTGTCGCCGCTATAGGCGCCGAAGGTGCACGACACGCCGCGCGCCTTGCCGTTCCGGCAGACGACGGCCACGCCGGCCAGGCCACCGGCATTGGTGCCAAACACATGGCCGATGTCGAACTTGTCGTTGCCGATCGAGTCGGCCAGCACGGGCGGGTTCTCCTGTATCATGTCGCCCGTGCTGCCGTTGGTGTAGGGGTCGGTGGCGCCGTCGAAGAAGAAGACCTTGGTCGTCTCGTCGATGAGCATCAGGCGGATGCCCAGGTCGCGCTCCATGACGCTGTTCACCTGGTTGACGATGTAGGTCACGGCCGAGAGGACGTTGGCCACCGAGCCACCTGCCCCGCCGTGCGCATCCGAAAACTCGCCCGTGGTGGCCACCGCCAGCCGGTAAATGTGCAGGTTTTCGGGGCCACGCGGCTGCAGGCCGCGCGCGATGGTGTGCCGCTGCAGCCAGTCGAGCGAGGGATCCACACCCGTCTCATCGGCCGGCAGCTCGCAGGGCGGGCGCCCGTCCAGGCCGGCTTCGGCCAGCGTGTAGCTGATGTAGCGTTCGCCGCCGCCATGGTCGGCCCACGGCTCGATGAGCACGGTGCCGCCGGGGCGCTGCACGATGGCGTGCAGGCCACGCGTGCCCCAGGCCATGCGCATGGTCGTGGCCGGGTCGAGCGCGCTGCGGCCCGCCCAGGTGCGAATCATCGGAAAGCGCGCCTGCAGCGCCGGCTCCAGCACCGGCGATTCGAACACCTCGAAGGGCTCCAGCTGGCCCTCGCCTACGGGCAGCCACACCACCACCGGCGCCGCATCCGTGAACTCCATGGGCGCAGCACGCAGGGCCGTACGCAGCGCGTCCACGTCGCATACCCACTCGACGTAGTGGTCGGGCAGGGGCGCATGGCGCTGTGCGTCGCAGGTGAGCTGCACGTCGCCGTCATCGACCGGGCGCCAGAACTGGTTGGCCAGTTGGGCCCACGCATTTTGCGAAAGCAAAAAGACGAAGGCGAGGAGTGCGGCTTTCGCCAAATGCCGCCCGAAGAGGTGTGTCGTTTTCATTGGTCAGTTTTTGCTGTTTTTTCAATCGTTT
>CAYNYN010000080.1:0-12458 GCA_964401445.1 uncultured Saprospiraceae bacterium
GACGTTGTGGCTTTGCGTGCTTGCGCGAGACACCCCTCAACCCTCGACGCTCAACCATTTTTTGCAGGGGACTCACACATCAAAGGATCGGCCCAAACTGTTACCTTTGCGGTCGCAAAAATCAACTCGTATGGCAGGACACAATAAATGGTCGAAGGTCAAGCACAAGAAGGCGGTCGTCGATGCCAAGAAATCGAAGATCTTCTCGCGCATCATCAAGGAAATATACGTAGCGGTGCGTGAGGGGGGCAGTGCCGATCCCGAATTCAACCCGCGCCTGCGCCTGGCATTGGCCAACGCCAAGGGTGCCAACATGCCCAAGGACAATATCGAGCGCGCCATAAAGAAGGCCGCCGAAGGCAGCGGTAATGCCCTTTTCCAGCCTACCTACGAAGGTTATGGTCCGGGTGGTGTGGCCATCTTCGTGGAGTGCACTACCGACAACACCAACCGCACCGTGTCGAACGTGCGCGCCATCTTCAACAAGAAGGGTGGCAACCTGGCCACTTCGGGCTCGGTGGATTTTCTCTTTTCCCGCAAGGGGATCTTCATCCTGAACAAGCCGGAAATGGACCCCGAAGAGCTCGAGCTGGAGCTCATCGATGCCGGCGCCGAGGACATCGAGGTAGATGAAGAGACCGGGGAAATTACCGTAACCGTCGATTTCAACGATTTCGGGCAGATGCAGAAGAAGCTCGAATCGCTGGGCATCGAGCCCAAGAGCGCGACGCTGGAGCGTATCCCGCTGAACACCGTGAAGCTGGACGTAGAAACGGCCAAAAAAGTACTGGCCCTCATCGAGGCGCTCGAGGAAGACGACGACGTGCAGCAGGTCTTCCATAACCTCGAGCTGACGGAAGAGCTCGAAGCCGAACTGAGCGAGTGACAGAACCGCAAGCGAACCGCAATAAACCGGGGCACGACACCGTGCGCCCGGTTTTTTTCTCCCAAAAGAAAGGCCCCGAGCATCGAAATACTCAGGGCCTGTCTTCCCATATGCATGTTTCGAATTCTTACCGACTCCGGGGGGTAAAAAGCCTACTCCTCGGCCCGCCGAAGCGGGCCTCGGAGTAGTTCCCACACACTATTAGAACACCCACTAGCTATTGAGTGAGGCGGTTTTCGAAATTGGGGGCATCCTTTGGGAAATCATCCAACGGTCATGCTGCTGTGTTTGGTATGAGCGCGCCTGCCAAGGGAAAAAATCCGACCCACTCCCGTTGGAGCGGGCCGGTCCCACACACTATAAGAACACCCAATAATTCATCAGTATCTTTGGTTCGTGGAGACTCATGGGGCTCCTGTCTTTCATCCTTGGGCGAATTTTCGCCGCATGCACCGAAAAGAGGCATCAGCCCGGCTTTTTGCACAAGCTTCAAACGTTATTCATTTTAACAACAGTTAACCCCTTTGGGGTAACGCGTTGGAAATCAGTATTAAAGTGCTTTGCCCGGAGAGAAGAAAAGCCGTTAAATTCGGCAGGGGAGGGGCTGATGCAACCAGCCGAGGGGTGGAGGAGTTTGTTTTTCATCATAGTACGTTTGCGATTCGGCCACAAATTATGAAAAAATCGAATGAGTAGAATAAAAATTGAAACGGAAAATCGGATCAAGGAAGTCGCCGACATCAAGGAGGTGGTCGAGGACTTCGTCAAGCTTCGGCGGCGGGGCACCAACTGGATCGGGCTGTGCCCGTTCCACCACGAGAAGACGCCTTCTTTCAACGTGTCGCCAACCAAGGGCATCTTCAAATGCTTCGGGTGCGGCGAGGCAGGCGATGCAGTCAGCTTCGTGATGAAGCACGAGCACCTGAGCTATCCCGAGGCCCTGCGGTACCTGGCGCGCAAATACGGCATCGAAATCGAGGAGGAGGAATGGGACGACGAGACGCGCGCCCGCCAGCAGCGCCTCGACAGCTTGTATCTGGTCAACGATTTTGCCCGCAGTTTTTTCGAGCACAACCTGCACGAGACGGATGAAGGCAAAAGCATCGGCCTGAGCTACTTCAAACAGCGTGGTTTCCGTGAAGACATCATCCGCAAATACCAGCTGGGGTATGCGTTGCGGCAGCGCGACGCCCTGGTCCAGGCCGCCAGGGCCAAAGGCTACAATCCCGAGCATCTGGAAGCCCTGGGCCTGATGCGCAACGGCCGGGACTTCTTCGTCGATCGGGTGATGTTTCCCATCCACAACATGTCGGGCAAGGTGATCGCCTTTGCCGGCCGCATCCTGCGCAAGGACGCCAAGGCGCCCAAATACATCAACTCGCCCGAGACGGAGATTTACCACAAGAGCCAGATTTTGTACGGCATCCACCAGGCGCGCGGGGCCATACGCAAGGAAGGCCATGTCATTCTGGTGGAAGGGTATACCGACGTGCTGTCGTTGGCCCAGGAAGGCATACAGCAGGTGGTAGCCTCGTCGGGCACGTCGCTTACCGAGGGGCAGGTGCACCTGCTCAAGCGGCTCACCGAAGACGTGTGGGTGATCTACGACGGCGATGCGGCCGGCGTCAATGCCGCCATCCGCGGTCTGGGCCTGCTCCTCGAGTTCGATCTCAACGTGCGGGTGGTCGTGCTGCCCGAAGGGGAAGACCCCGATTCCTACGTGCAGAAGACCGGTGGCGAGGGATTCATGGAGTACGTGCGTGCCGAAGGCAAAGACCTCGTCCTGTTCCATTTGAGTCAGGTGGAGGGGCGGCTGCGCGACCCGATCGAGAAGACGAAGGCCGTCAAGGAAGTGGTAGAGACCATTGCGCGCATCCCCCAGTCGAGCAAGCTCAAGCGCGACCAGTACCTGCGCGAGTGCGCCCGCCTGATGGACGTGGGGCTGGAAGCGCTCATCTACGAGCTCAACCGCCTCGATCGGGCACGTCTGCGCAAGGAAGCCCAGAAGCAAGGGGTCGACCTGCCGGCGCAGCCCGGCCCCGAGGTGGTCAAACGGCCGTCCCGTCCTGGCGCAGCGCCGGCGGCGGAGACGCACGAGACCCAGGAGCGCGACCTGGTCCGGGTGTTGCTCACCTTTGCCGACAAACAGATGGATCCGGAGACGGGCGATACGGTGGCCGATTTCATTTTCGCCAATCTCGAGCCCGTGCTGCTCGACCTCATGGACGACCCCGTGGCCAAAATGGTCATCGAGGAGATGTGGGAACGCTACGAGGCGGGACAGTCGCTGGATGCAAAGTTTTTTCTCCAGCAACATGGCGATGAACAGATCCGGCGCTTTGCCGCCGACCTGCTCTTTGCGGGCGACGACTACAGCCCCGGCTGGGATCGGCACCACATGCCGCTGGTGACCCAACCGCCACCGGAAGAAAATTTCGTGGCCGATGCGGAAAAGGCCTTGCTCAACTTCAAGCTGCGCAAGGTGATCCGCCTGTTGGCCCAAAAAACGCGCGAGCTGGCCGAGGCAGAAAAACGGGGCGACGAAAATCAGGTGCAAACGCTCCTGCAGCAGGTGTCCGTCCTTCAAAAGGCCAAGGTGGAGCTGGCCAAGACGCTCGGAGTAGTGGTTGTCTGACCCGATGTGAAAGTTACCCATCAGGTTTCGTCAATGACTTTTCATTGGACGCACCCGTATTCATAGTAAACAGATGAGTCATGGGACATGCTGAAAAGGAAGGTTTGGGCAGCACATCGCATTTGCATAACGCGTCTGTTGCTATTCCCCTAACACTATACAAGGAAAAGATACCGAGCTTGTTGTGGAGCAAGCTGATGCGATACGGTATTCATTATGTGGATGAATTATTGCGTGTCGATCTGGACGCATTTGCCCAATTGCCCGGAATAGGACCAACATCTCTTGGTTTGATGGCAGATTTGCAGAAAAAGATGCGTGAGGAGTTTCAATTGATACAACCTTCTGAACCCAGGGTGGAGCCCTCGGCAGTTGGCAAGCGGCCCATTGTGAACTTGCCCGAAGACTCACCCTTGCGTAAAATCCGTTTTGAAGACATTGCAAAGTGGATGCCGGGATTGGTCTATGCGAAGATGAAGAAGTTCGGTTTCGAATCGGTAGATGATCTTTGCCGCATCAGCATGAGCGAATTCGCTGCCTTGCCCTCTGTCGGGCCCAAGGCCGTGTTGTTGCTCTCGCGTTTTGTCGTTGACTTGCTCGCCAATCAGGATTTATTCCTGTCCAGATCCACCTCGCCCGAAAAACAGCTCGTGCTTGCAGAGGAGGTTTGCGCAATGGCCCCTTCCTTCGAGGTATTTATCCAGTTTCTCGATGTTTTTATAGAATTTCTGGCAAAGACCAACCCCAAGGCCCATGAAGCTTTTCGTCGGTACTATGGTTGGGGAACGGAGGGAAGACTGAACTGTCGGGAAACGAGCAAATTTCTCGGCGTGACCAGAGAACGCGTCAGGCAGATCATCGAAGCCGTGCAGGAACAGCTTCGCACGCTGATTTTTGAGGGGGATCAGTCTGTTATGGACGACCGCACCCAACGGGCAGTCCAACACACTCTGACTTTTACTTACGGTCGCCTGTCTGCCGGCAAGGTGCTCAGAGAAGCCCGTGTAGCGGAAATGTGCACAGCCCGAAACGATACTGATCCGGGCAAACTGCAGTCGGCCGTTGAAATTTTTTTCAAATTGTACGGGGTAAGGAAATTTCACATCTACAAACCCGCCGTGCTTGCCTCGCGGATTTACATTTTCGATCCCGAACTGGATGGAACGCTATTCCTGAAAACGGCAAAACAGGTGCTCCGCTTGTTGTCCGCCCACCCGCTGCCCTCCGCCATCGACGACCTGAAACAGCGGCTCTGCTACGAGTGCCCTGACTGCCCCCCTGATTATGTCGATGTGTTTCTAAGGAGCTTCGATCATCTGTTTGAAAGGGTCGAGGTAGCAAGCGAGCAGTGCGTGCAGCTGCGATTTGATCTGTTGCCTTCCTGTGCAAAAATGACGTGGCGCGTGCTCCACGAACATGGTGAGCCCTTGCATTTCGAAGAAATAATCGAGATCATCAACGAGCGCTTGCGCCGTATGGGTTCCGGCAAGCAATTTTCGGGTAAGGGTTTTATAGCGCTTGTACAAGGCGAGCACGAGGTGGTGCCGATAGGAAAGACAGGAATGTATGCGTTGCGCAGTTGGAAAATGGAAACCCGATACATCAAGGATCTCATTGAAAGTGCCTTTGACTACTATGGCAGGCCCCTGACTTTTGAGGAAATCTTCAACTATGTGAAAAATTTGCGGCCGGACACCAATCGTAGCTCATTGAATACTCTGGTCAGAATGCAGTGCACCCACCACATTGAGGGCAAACGCTATGTGCCGCACAAGTGGGAAGGGAAGCAAACTATTGGGCAGAAAGAAAATAGGAAATGATAGTGGTAGGCCAGAGGGGCCGCTCATCAACGGATCGTAGCTTCCAGCCACGACAGAATCGGCTGAGAGGCATTGCCTGCAAATTGCCTCCCCTGGAGATATTTCCTGAACCAAGTCATTTGCCGCTTGGCATAGCGGCGCGTGTTGCGCTTGAACAAGCGGATGGCCTCTTCCAACGTGCGTGAGCCTTCGATCCACGGAAAAAATTCCTGGTAGCCCACTGTCTGCAGCGGCCGCAGATGGCGATAGGGGTAGAGCCGCCGCACCTCGTCGAGCAGGCCCGTTTCGATCATGGCCTCCGCACGGCGGTTGATGCGTGCGTAGAGCGCCTCGCGCTCGGGCATGAGCAGCACGGGCACCTGGCGCCAGGGACGTGGTGCCGGGCGGCTTTTGCGGAAAGCGGAAAAAGGCCTGCCTGTGGCGCGGATCACCTTCAGGGCGCGCAGCAGGCGCGCGGGGTTGTGGCGATCGACCACCTCGTAGTAGGCCGGATCGGCACGTGCCACCTGCTCCTGCAGGGCCGGCAGTCCCTTTTCAGCGAAAAGCGCTTCCACCTCGTGCTCGACTTCCGGCGGGATCTCGGGAAAATCGTCCAGCCCTTCCATCAGGGCCTTGAGATACAGGCCGGAACCGCCGGCAGCAACCACCACGTCGTGCTGACTGAACAGGCGTTCGAGCAGCACGAGGGCGTCGCGTTCGTATTGGCCGGCACTGTAGGTGTCGTGAATGGAATGCGAGTCGATGAAATGGTGCGGCACGGCGGCCAGCTCTTCGGGGGTGGGCTTGGCGGTGCCGATGGTCATTTCGCGATAGATCTGTCGGCTGTCGGCCGATACGATCTCGGTGCCGAAGTGGCGGGCCAGCTCGATGGCCAGGGCCGTTTTGCCCGAAGCCGTGGGTCCGCCGATGACGATGAGCGTTTTCTGCAGGGCCATGCGGCAAAATTACGACCTGCCGGGGAGAGCCATCATTTCCTATTTTTGGCCCTTCCCGAACGCACACACAAGGAAAGCCCAGGCACATGCTATACCGGATTACACGTCCTTTCGCGACGATCGCCTTCTACGTTTGCTTCCGCAAAATCCACATGTCGCATGTGGAGCGCATTCCCTGGGACAAGCCCGTGATCCTTGCTGCCAACCATCCCAGCGCCTTCCTCGAGCCCTGTCTGCTGGCCTGCTGGCTGCCCAAGCCTCTTTATTTCCTCGCCCGGGGCAACCTGTTCGACAACCCCATTTTTGCGGCCATGCTGCGCAGCTGGCACATCTTGCCCATCTACCGGGCCGAGGAAAGTGGCCTGCAGGCCGTCCGGCAAAATTTCAAGACGTTCGAACATTGCTATCGCACCCTCCAGCAGGGCAAGCCCGTCATGATCCTTGCGGAGGGACGTACCGAGCACGAAAAACGCCTGCGACCGCTGAAGAAGGGCACGGCCCGCGTGGCCTTTGGCGCCGTCGAAGACGATCCCTCGCTCGATCTGCACGTGGTGCCGGTAGGGGTCAATTATACCGATTCGTTGCGCTGGCGCACGGAGGCGATGATCGATTTTGGCGAGCCCATCCGCGTGCGCGAGTACATGGATCAATACGCAGCGCATCCCAACAAGGCCATGACTGCCTTCACCGAGGAGCTGCGGCGCAGGCTCGAGCCCCGGGTCATCATCATCGAAGATCCCGACGATGACGAGTGGGTAGAGCTGTTGCTGGCCATGGACCGCCACAATCGCGGCTTGTCCATCTGGCCTCCCTCCGACAAGGATGACCAGCCGCTGCTGCGCGAAAAGGCGATCACCGAACGGATCAACAACATGGCTGCCCAGGAGAAAGCAGCGCTGCGGCAAAAGGTAGCGCAATGGCAGCGCACACTTGACGCCCATGGCCTCACCGACCTCGGGGTGGCCCAGCCCGGCTGGGACAACGGGCGGGTGCGTGCTGCACTCGCGCTGAGCTGGCTGCCGGCCAAAGTGGGTTGGTTGTTTCACTACCTGCCGTTCCGGCTGGGCAAGTACGTTTCCGACACCCAGGTCGTGCGCCCCGAGTTCAAGCTGTCGGTGGCCCTGGGCGTGGCCCTGGGTGCTACCCTCGTGTGGTACCTCATCTGGATCGTGGCGGTGGGGCTGCTGTTCGGCCTTACGGCTATCTTGTGGCTGCTGGTGCTGGGCGCCCTGACCGGGCTGGCGGCCGTGTGGCGCGCCGACCTGGCTTCGTGGTACCGGCAGGCCCGGGCCTTTCGGTCATTGGCCCAAGGGCAACAGGAAGCGCTGCTCGCCCAGCGGAAGGCGCTGCTCGATTACTTCTTTCACCGGGGTGCCGACGAGGTGCTTCCGCAAAATTGACCCATGCAAATACCCGTACTGCAGTTGAAGAAAGGACGCCACCAGTCCGTTTTGCGCAAGCATCCCTGGGTGTTCTCGGGGGCCCTGCACAAGGTGCCCCGCGACCTGGACGATGGCGCCACCGTCCACGTGGCCGACCCCGAGGGGCACGTGCTGGGCACCGGCCACTACCACCGGGGCAGCATCGCCGTGCGGCTTTTTGCCTTCGAGGAAGTGGTGCCCGATGCCGCATTCTGGGAGCAACGCATCGCGCAGGCGATCGCCTACCGTCGGCAAGCAGGCATCCTGGCGCTGCCAGATACCGACGGCTATCGCCTGGTGCATGGCGAAGGGGATGGCCTCTCGGGCCTGGTCGTCGACCGCTATGCCGATGTCGTCGTGATGCAGTGCCACAGCATCGGCATGCACCGCCAGCGCCACCATTTGGCCGAGGCCCTGCGCCGCCAATTGGGGCCCGAGGTGCGCATCTACGACAAGAGCAAGAACGCCCTGCCGCCCAAATACGCCTCGGAGGTTTCCGATGGCTGGCTCGTCGGTGCGGGCGAAGCCGAGACGGTCATGCGCGAGTACGGCCATCGTTTTTTCGTGCACGTGGGCGAGGGTCAGAAAACCGGCTTCTTCCTCGACCAGCGCGAAAACCGGCGCTACGTCGCCTCGTTCTGCGAAGGCCGCACCGTGCTGAATGCCTTTTGCTACTCGGGCGGCTTCTCGGTGTATGCGCTGGCCCATGGCGCCCGCCATGTCGCCTCGGTCGATGCTTCGGCGCGCGCCATCGAGTGGACGGAGCGCAACGTGGCTTTGAACGAGCTACCCGCCGATCGCCACGAGGCCCACGTGGCCGATGTGCTGGAGTTCCTGAAGGGCCAGCCTGCCGGCAAATACGACCTGATGATCGTCGATCCGCCTGCTTTCGCAAAACGCCTCGACAAGCGCCACAAGGCCGTGCAGGGATACAAGCGCCTCAACGCCCTGGCCTTGCGGCAAATAGCGCCTGGCGGCCTGTTGTTCACCTTTTCGTGCTCGCAGGTGATTGACCTGCAGCTGTTCAAGGACACCATCGTGGCGGCAGGCATCGAGGCGGGGCGTCAGGTGCGTATCATGGGCACCCTGGGGCAGCCCCCCGACCATCCGGTCAACCTCTTCCATCCGGAAGGGAGCTATCTCAAAGGATTGGCCCTTTACGTGGAGTGATGTGCGCTCGTGCCCAAAATAAAGGGCCGGAAAGCAATGCCCGAGGGCGTCTTGCTTCCCGGCCCTGAAACCGGTGCAGAAGGCACCTGCTTGTCAGAGGATCAGCATGGCATCGCCGTAGCTGTAGAAACGGTATTTCTCCTTCACGGCTTCTTCGTAAGCCTTGAGAATCAGCTCGCGCCCGCCGAAGGCACATGCCATGATCAGCACACTCGATTTGGGCAAATGGAAATTGGTGATCATGTGATCGGCGATGTGGAACTCATAGGGCGGGTAGATGAACTTGTTGGTCCAGCCCTCTGCCGGCTTGAGCAGGTCCTCGGCCGACACGGCCGACTCGATGGCCCGCATGACGGTGGTGCCCACGGCCGTGACGCGCTTGCCGGCGCGCTTGGCGCGGTTGACCTTCTCGGCACAGTCTTCCGGCACGCGGAAGTATTCGGCGTCCATCTTGTGCTTGCTGAGGTCTTCCACTTCGATGTTGCGGAAGGTGCCCAGGCCGATGTGCAGCGTCAGCTCGGCAATGTCGATCCCCTTGAGCTCCATGCGCTTCAGAATCTCCTCGCTGAAGTGCAGGCCGGCCGTGGGGGCCGCCACCGCGCCTTCTTCCTTGGCCAGAAGCGTCTGGTAGCGTTCCTTGTCGATGGGTTCGGGGGCGCGCTTGATGTACTTGGGCAGCGGCGTGTGGCCCAGCTTGCGCAGCTCTTCCATGAACTCGTCGTGCGAGCCGTCGTAGATGAAGCGGATGGTGCGGCCGCGCGAGGTGGTGTTGTCCACCACTTCGGCTACCAGCACCTCGTTGTCGTGCTCGTCGGTGAAGTAGAGCTTGTTGCCTACGCGGATCTTGCGGGCCGGATCGACCAGTACGTCCCACAACAGGTGGTCGGGGTTGAGCTCGCGCAGCAGGAACACCTCGATGCGCGCACCGGTTTTTTCCTTGCGTCCGAAGAGCCGCGCGGGGAACACCTTGGTGTTGTTGAAGATGAACACGTCCCCTTCGTCGAAATACTCGAGAATATCCTTGAATACCCGATGCTCGATCTTGCCGCTGTCGCGATGCACCACCATCAGGCGCGATTCGTCGCGATGTGGGGCGGGGTATTGGGCAATGAGTTTCTCATCGAATTTGAAATCGAACATCGAAAGCTTCGTCCTCATCGGCTTGCGTCGGTTTTGTTGAATAAGAGCCAGGTTGCGAAAAAGGTGCGCAAAGATAATGATTGGCGCCTTTTCGAAACCCGTACCTCGCCGCATGGTTCAATCCGCTTCAGCCATGCATTTGCAGATACTTTTCATCCGTTGATCCAAGCTTTTGAGCGGTTGTCGGGGTAGAGCCTATTTTCGGCCCCGAAACAAGCCCGACGCTATGAAGATCTTCCTCAAGGTATTTTACGAAAGTGCGGCCCAGGCCATCCAGCAGCTCGTAGCCAACAAGCTGCGCAGCTTCCTGTCGCTGTTGGGCATTACGATCGGGATTTTCTGCATCGTGGGCGTCCAGTCGGCCGTCGATTCGCTGGAAGCCAACATCCGCAACAGCCTGCAGCGCCTGGGCAACGACGTGCTCTACATCCAGGTGATGCCCTGGAACGAGGACCCCGGCCAGAACTTCTGGAAATACCAGCGGCGCCCCAAGCCCAGCTATGACGACTACAAGGCCCTCAAGGAACGCCTCACCAAGGCCTCGCTGGTCGATTACCAGGTGTTCGTGGGCTTGCGCACGGCCAAATGGCGCAACAACAGCGTGGAGCGCACCTTCGTAGTGTCGGTGACCTACGACTTCGCCGAAATCTTCAACGTCGAGTTTCAGAAAGGACGCTACTTCACGCCTTCCGAGTACCACTACGGCATGAACCGCGTGCTCATCGGCGACAAGGTGGCCAAAGAGTTGTTCGGCGACGTCGATCCCATCGGCAAGGAAATCAAGTTCATGGGGCAGCGCGTCGAGGTGATCGGCGTGTTCGAGCCTTCGGGCAAGGACATCATCAACGTGCTCGACTTCGACGAGGCCATCATCGTGGCCTATCCGTTTGCCGCCAAGGTGGCCAACGTGCGCCACAACCGCAATCCGTTTGGGGGCACCCTCGTCGTCAAGGCGCGCGAGGGCGTCACGCTCGACGAGCTGAAAGACGAGGTGACGATGGTGATGCGGTCGGTGCGCCGCCTCAAGCCCAGGGAAGAGAACAATTTCGCGCTCAACAGCCTGTCGATCATCGCCAGCGTCATGGATTCCATCTTTGGCGCGATGAGTACGGCCGGCTGGTTCATCGGCATCTTCGCCATCTTCGTGGGTGCGTTCAGCGTGGCCAACATCATGTTCGTCAGCGTGAAGGAGCGCACCAACATCATCGGCGTCAAAAAGGCCCTGGGGGCCAAGCGCTACGTCATCCTGCTCGAATTCCTCATCGAATCGGTAATCTTGTGTCTCATCGGCGGCGTGGCCGGCCTGCTCTTCGTGGCGGGCACCGTCAAGCTGCTCAGCGGCGTGCTGCCATTCGAAGTGTTCCTCAACCTGGGCAACATCGTCCTGGGCGTGGGTCTGTCGGTCGTCATCGGCGTGCTGTCGGGCATCATCCCTGCCGGGCAGGCCGCGAGCATGGATCCCGTGGTGGCCATCCGCTCGTGAGGCGGGGCCGCGTTTGCCGGAAGGCGGATTTGCAGGCCTGAGCATGCAGGCATATTTTGGCGGCCAGCCAAAAAAGCCCTGCGTATGATCCGACTATTCCGACGCCTGCTGCTGACCCAACAGGGGATCATGGTCCTGATCACCCTCAACGCCGTGGTCATCTTCCTGCTCTCTTTTCCCTCGCTTGCGCAAAACAGGTGGCTGCTGTGGCTCGACCAGCTGTTCCTGAGTCTGTTCGTCGTGGAAGCCATCTGGAAACTGCGGCTGTACGGGCCACAGCGCTACTTTCAGTCGGGCTGGAACACCTTCGACTTCGTCATCGTCTGTATCAGCCTGCCGTCGTTGCTCATGGTGATGAAGCCGTCGCACGACCTCAGCTTCCTCATTGCCCTGCGCCTGCTGCGCTTCTTCCGCATGTTGCGGGTGCTGCGCTTCGTGCCCGACATCCAGATCATCATCACCGGCCTGGTGCGGGCGCTGCGCGCCTCGCTGATGGTTCTGCTCGTGATGATGTTGGGCAATTTCCTGCTGTCCATCTTCAGTGCCCACCTCTTCGCCGAGCTCGATCCCGAGCACTTCGGCAATCCCCTGCGCGCCTTTTTCTCGATGTTTCAGGTGATGACCCTCGAAGGTTGGGTGGACGTGACCGATGGGGTGGCCAACGGGGTAGGCGGATCGGCGGGGCCTTATCTGGTGCGCTTTTTCTTCCTCGTGCTGGTGCTGGCAGGAGGTATCTTCGGCCTGTCGCTGGCCAACGCCATTTTCGTCGATGAAATGACGCTGGACAACAACCGCATGCTCGAAGACAAGATCGACAGGCTTCAGCAGCAGCTGGCCGAACTCAAACAGATGATGGAAAATCAGAAAGTCGATGGACGATAGACCATGGACGATGGAAACCCGAATCGAACCATCAATACACTGTTAATCAACTTAAAACAATAAACACTAAACTTTAAACTTTAAAC
>CAYNYN010000081.1:0-12298 GCA_964401445.1 uncultured Saprospiraceae bacterium
TCCTCAAATCCTCTCTCAATCAGCCACGAAGGGCGGCAGGTCGAGTACCTTTTCCAGCGCGATGCCGCGCGAGCCTTTGAGCAGGACACCTGTCCCCGAGGGCCATTGCCTTTCGGCAAACCATGCCGCTACGGCTGCCGCATCCTCGAACCAGGGCAGGTCATGCTTTCGGGCTGCCTCGCGGAAGGCCTCGCCGGCCAGCAAGACGTGCTCGAACCCCAGCCGCAGGGCATAGGCCGCCAGCTCGTCGTGGGCCCGTGCACTGTCGGCGCCCAGCTCGAGCATGTGCCCCAGTACGGCCACGCGCGGCCGCTCGGGCCAGCGCGCGAACGTGTCGAGGGCGTGCCGCATGCTGACGGGGTTGGCATTGTAGGCATCGAGCAGGATGCGGAAGGGACCGAGCGTGCGCACTTCCGAACGCTGGTTGCGGGGCACGTATTCGGCCAGCGCCTCGGCTATTTTTTCCGGGCTTACGCCAAAAAGCGCACCCACGGCAGTGGCGGCCAGCAGGTTCTGGTAGTTGTGGCGGCCGGCCAGGCGGCTTTCCACCTGCAAGGTGGCGCCGTCGAACAGGCGGGCCTGGAAAGCCACTTCCGGGAAGTCGCGCAGCAACGTGCCCTGTACACAGGGATGGTCGCCGGCACAGGCGTCGCCGAAGAAGACGCGCTTGCGCACGTGGGCTGCCATCCGGGGGATGTGCGGCTCGTTGGCGTTGACCAGGGCCGTGCCATCGTGCGCAGCCAGGAAGTCGTACAGCTCTTTCTTGGTGCGGATCACGCCCTCGAGGCTGCCGAAGCCTTCGAGATGGGCGGCGCCCACGTTGGTCACCAGGCCATGGGTGGGGCGGGCAATCTCACACAGAAAGCCGATCTCGTCCGGTCCGCTGGCCCCCATCTCGATGACGGCTACCTGCGTGCCGGGCGGCATGGCCAGCAGCGTGAGCGGCAGCCCGATGTGGTTGTTCCAGTTGCCGGGGGTGGCATGCACGCGCCACGCCTTGGCCAACACGGCATGACACAGCTCTTTGGTCGTCGTCTTGCCGTTGGAGCCGGTGATGCCCAGCACGGGTATGGCAAAGGTTTCCCGATGCCGGCGGGCCAGGGCCTGCAAGGCGTCCAGCACGGTGTGCTCCACCAGCAGGTACCGCTCGCCGCGATGAAACAGCGGGTTGTCGATCAGCACAAAGGCGGCGCCCTTTGCGAGCGCCTGTTCGGCAAACTCGTGCCCGTCGTGGCGCTCGCCCCGCAAGGCGGCAAAGATGCAGCCCTCCGTCACTTGCCGGCTGTCGATGACCACCTTCGGATGGCGTCGATAGATCTGGTAGAGGGTGTCGATATCGTAGCGTTTCATCACTGCTCTTTTTTCACCGGAACGCGCATGCGCAGCAGCTCGCCCAGGCGGCCAAAAGCCGCTGCGCACGCCTCGTCGGGCCAGGTGTGACGCCCCGAAGCCATTTCTTCGGCCAGCGAGAACCACTCGTTCTGGGCCTTCCACAGCTCGAGCTCGAGGCCCAGCGAGCGCAAGGTCTCGATCGTGGTGATCAGCTGCTCGATCTGTTTTTTGGTGGTGCCCCCTTGGCGCAGCCCGCGCAGATGGCGATGGATGCGGTCTTCGGCTGTCTTTTTCAGGGTGGGCACGTTGGTCAGCGCCACCTGCCAGCGCCTGAACTCAGCCTCGAGCTGGGCCAGCTTGCGGGGATGCAGCTTCCCGTTTTCCAACAGGTGCAACAGGTCGGTGTTGAGCACGAACTGGGCGGCGTTTTTCCACGCTTCGGGCACGGGGATGCCGCTGTCGCGCATCACAGCCATGAGCTGGTAGTTGTCTTCGAAGATGTCGCGCACCGACACCTCGGCCTTGCCCAGGCTGCCCGCCGTGATCTGCAGCAGGATGCGGCGACGCTCGTCGAGGAACAGGTGGTTGACCGAAAAATTCTCCTCACCGAAGAAGATGTGCATCAGGCGCAACACCTCGGCCAGGTCGTTGTGGTCGAAGGCGTCGAGCACCTGTCGTTTCATCTCGGCGAAGGTGGCGGCGCTCATGCCCGTGGAGATGTGTCCCACGATGTTTTGCTGCCCCAGATAGAGCACGGCGAAGCTGAAAGGCTTTTCCGAAAAGGTCACCTTCGAGGTGACGCGCGTGCGCCCCATGGCCACCATGTAGGTGCCGGCCCGCTTGCGGTGGTAGTCGTCGCTGCGGGCCGCGTAGTTGAGCAGCTCCATGCGCTCGGGCTCCTCCTCGAAGAGGGAAGCGGCGGCATAGTGCATGCCCACGCGCTCGAGGCTGACGCGCGCCGGCAACACGTAACGGCGGTAGGCCACGGCGCCGTTGTCGTACACGTTGCTCGGCGCCTTTTCGAGCCGCGCCTCGAACTCGGGGTGCAGCTCCCTGCCCGACACCGTCCATGCATACTCGATGGCGCGGTTGGCATACTGCAGGATCTGGTTGGTCTCCAGCCCGCTGATCTCGTTGAAGAACCAGCCGCAGCTGGTGTACATGAGCTGGGCATGCCGCTGCATCTCCATGAGGCGCAGCACGGTGGTGCGCGCCTCGGGCGTCCACTCCACGCCTTTTTTGCCATGCTTGCGCAAAAAGGCATCCACGTTTTCCTGCGAGCGGTCGAGGATGACGTCGATATAGTCGTTGCGCGCGGCCCAGGGGTCTTTCAGGTAGCGCCCGCCGTACTGCTCGAAGATGGGGATCAGCTCGTCGCGCAGCCAGTCGAGGGTCTCGCGCAGGGGCGCGCGCCAGGCCTGGTTCCAGCCGGGCAGGCCACCCGTGTGGCAGCCGCAGTCGCTGCGCCAGCGCTCCACGCCGTGCACGCAGCTCCACGAGCTGTTTTCGTGGATCTGCACCTCGTGGGTGGGCGGGTGCTGGGCCAGGAATGCCGCGTAGTTGGTCAGCTGCACGTCGGGCATCTGCCGGAGCGTATCGATACAGTCGGCCAGCGCCATCTCGCCATAGCGGTGGTGGTGCCCATAGCTCTCGCCATCGGTGGCCACGTGCACCAGTTGCGGGTCGGGGCTGTCGCCAAAACGCGTGCGCAGGCGATGCGCATAGCCCTTGCCCGAGTTGAGCAGCCCTTTGAAGGCCACTTCCTGTGCCACCTCGCCATCGTAGAAAAACAGGGTGATCGTTTTGCCGGAAGGCAGCCGGTACAGATAGGGGCGCCGCGTATCCACGCCCCCGTCGATCCACTGCGTGTCGCCGATGCGGCGCCAGGCGCGTGCCTGCCGTGGGGCCAGCACCGTGAATCGGATGCCGTGCTCGGCCAGCACCTCGAGCGTGGCCGTGTCGACGGCCGTCTCGGGCAGCCACATGCCTTCGGGTGCGCGCCCGAAGCGGTGTATGAAGTCGCGCTTGCCCCAGATGGTCTGCGTCTCGCGGTCGCGCGCGTTGGCCAGCGGCATGATCAGGTGGTTGTAGGCCTGTGCCATGGCAGAGCCGTGCCCGCCGAAGTGCTCCATGCTCCTGCGGTCGGCTTGCTGGATGGCGCGGTAGGTGTCGGGGTCGGCCTGGGCCATCCACGACAGCAGCGTGGGGCCGAAGTTGAAGCTGATCCAGGCGTAGTTGTTGATGATGTTGATGATGTAGTTGTCCTTGTCGAGGATGCGGGCGGCGGCGTTGGGCGCATAGCACTCGTAGTTGATGCGCTCGTTCCAGTCGTGGAACGGCGCCGCGCTCTCCTGCACCTCGATCACCTCCAGCCAGGCGTTTTCGCGGGGTGGCTGGTAGAAGTGTCCATGGATACAGATGTATTTGCCGTTGGTTGGCGTCATGAATGTCGGTTTTGCAATGGCGCAAAATAGGGAGCGTGCAAAAAAGGGGCAGCGCATGGTCCGCCTTTCGGCAAACGGGCTGGCGCCCTGCTGCCGGCTTTCAGCTTCGGCCACGGAGGTGCAGCCCCGCATGAAATCGGCGATCCCCTGCCCACAGCAGCGGCGGACAGGGGATCGGCAGGTCGTGCGGCGCGAAGGGGCAATGACGATATTCAAACCATCGGCACCCTCCTTTCCGACACTTCGTTATCTATAGCGGCGTTTCACAGGCTTGGTGCGCGTCTTGAAGGTCAGGCCGCCGGCGTCGTTGTTGCCGGTGGGGCTGCCCGTGCGCGTCATGGCGCAGCGGAAGCCGACGTCGCGCGAGGCCTTGTCTTCCTCCATGAAGCGGCGCGTGCCGGGCGAGAGCCAGTAGGCGCGGTCGCGCCACGAGCCGCCCTTGATCACGCGGGCCTTGTCGCTGATGAGGGTGTGCTTGCCGTAGTCGTAGTAGGCTTCCGATTGCTCGTCGCCGTCGAGGTAGTCGTACAGGTAGCCGCGCTTGTAGTTTTCGCGGTCGGCCACCTCGTCGTCCTCGATGTCGCGGTAGCGCAGGCGCCCCAGGCTGTCCTTCTCTACGGGGCGGCCATCTTCATCCAGCACCTTGGTCTGGAAGCGGTTGCCGCGGAAGGGGTTGAGGTCGTGGTCTTCCACGTCGCGCAGCGTGACGGGCGTCAGCGGGCGGTACACATCGGCCGTCCACTCGTTCACGTTGCCGGCCATGTTGTACAGGCCGAAGTCGTTGGGCATGTAGGAGCGCACGGGTGCCGGGATGTGGGCGGCATCGTTGGGGTGGCCGGCAATACCCATGTAGTCGCCGCCGCCGCGCTTGAAGTTGGCCAGGAACTGGCCCTGGTACTTGTTGCGCTGCTGATAGCGCAGCGAGCGGCCGTTCCAGGGATAGATGCGCTGGTCGGTGATGATCTCGTTTTCTTCCTGAGCAAGGTTGCCGATGAGACCCAGCGCCGCATACTCCCACTCGGCCTCGGTAGGCAGGCGGTAGTCAGGCAGCAGGATGCCGTCCTCGAAGCGCACGGGGCGCTCGCCGCCCGTCTGCAAGTCCTTGAGGTTCTTGCGCACGTTGCCCTCGTACTGGCGTGCCAGGTAGGCCTCGGTGTTGAAGTTGTCTTCACCGCGCTGCTCGGGGTTGGGGTTGAGGATGCCGCGCTCGATGAGGATCATCTCGTTGACGCGGTCGGTGCGCCACTTGCAGTAGTTGTTGGCCTGGATCCAGGTGACGCCCACCACGGGGTAGTCGTCATAGGCCGGATGGCGGAAGTAGGTCTCCACGAACGGCTCGTTGTAGGCCAGCTCTTCGCGCCACACCAGCGTGTCGGGCAGGGCGTCGAGCCACACCTCGGGATAGGTCTCCCCGAAGACGCGCTTGAGCCAGTGCAGGTATTCGCGATAGTCGATGTTGGCCACCTCCGTCTCGTCCATGTAGAACGACGAGACCGTCACGCGCCGCGGGATGGCGTTCCACTGGAACATGACGTCTTCCTGAAGGTTGCCCATGGTGAAGGTACCACCCGGGATGAGGACGAGGTTGGGGCCGGTGGCCTGCCCTTCGTAGTCGAGCTTTTCGAAACCACCCCATTTCTGGTCGTTGTACTTCCAGCCGGTGGTGGAAGAGCGTTCTCCACTGCCGCAGGCGCTCAACAGGAGCACGGCCGTGGTGGCGAGCAATCCGAATTGCAAAAGTTTTTTCATCACTTTCCTGAGTATTTTGTGAAACGACGAGCAAATATAGCCAAGCAAAGAGCTCTTTTCGCTTTCGCGCCGACAAACTATGCCGGCTGTCCGACCTTAGCGGAACATATTGAAACAATCGTTGTAGCGGCTGGCCCTGTGGCGCGCCTGCAGCGCTTCGCTTTTGTCGAAGCTGAACAACACGGACAGCTCGTGGGCGCCGCCGCTGCCCGGCAGCGTCAGTTCCGACACGGTGATGTCAAAGCTGTAGCCGACCTTGACGACGCCTTTCTGAAAGCCCACCAGGGCGATCACGGCATCGGCATTGGTCAGGGTGTGGCGGTACCACGTGCCGGCAAATACGGGGCCATAACCGAGATAGGCGCCTGCATTGACCTGCGTGAACTCGCCCTGCCGCAGCAACAGCACATTCGGCGACACAAACGCCTCCCACCCGCGTTTATTGCCGGTTTTAAAACTCAGCTCCGTGCCGGCGTGCAGCGACAGGCGCAGGGGCAGGCCCGCCTGCAGGTTGTCGTTGAGGCCGAGGAAGCTCTGGTCGGGCGTGGTGAGGTGTTTGGCCGAAAGGCCGACGTAAAACTGCGGGGCGTAGAGCAGCAGGCCGGCCCCCACGTCGAACCACGTCTTGTTGAGCTCTTCGGGGCGCACCTCCTGCGTGGGATAGGGGTTGCCGGCCGGATCGACGGGCCCGTTCAGCGGGTCGATCTGGTCGAGGAAGACGAGGCGGTCCCAGTCGAGCGCCACCTGGCTGACGCCGGCGTCGATGCCGAACTTCAGCCCCACGTCGCGGTTGATGCGCACGCGGTACGAGTAGGCCAGCACCGCCTGGTTGGTCTTCAGGATGCCGTCGCCGGCCGCATCGCTGAGCAGCATCAGGCCGAAGCCGCTGTTGAGGCGCTCGATGGACTGCTCGTAGCTGGCCGCATAGGTGACGTAGGCATTGGCCGGCGCGTTGTGGGAAGGCCACTGGTTGCGGTAGTTGAGCGCGATGCGCGGCGCGAAGCTCGTGCCGGCAAAGGCAGCGTTGAGCTGCAGGGGCGCCGAATAGAACTGGCTGAACATGGGGTCTTGCCCGAAGCCGGCAGGGGCCACACACCACAGCGCAAGGAAGAGCAGGAGCAGTCTGGACATTTACCGAAAGGTGTTAGCGTGGATGATCGAAAGGAGTCTATGTTTGCAAAACGGGCCTGTCGTGCCCGGGACTTCTCGTTCCAAAGTTCATCGAAATCGGGGAACGTCCAAACGCATGTGGGCATTTTGGCCGCTGAAACGGCACTTTTTTAACCTGACAGCAGACGGCAATAGCCGAATACGGGGGGCGTTCAGGCTCGGGAACGCCTCGTTCCCTGCGCTCGAAGATAATACCAAGCCTGCCTGATTATGAATCGCATCTACGCATTTGTCGCCTTCTTTCCCTGTCTGACGGCGCTTTTTGCCAATAATCCGACAACACTGACGGTGGCGCCCCGCTGGCACGAAGCGCCCGACACGATATGGACGGAAGACGGCCGGATGGTGCAGCGCCTCGCCTTCGACGGGGCCGTGCTCGACGAGCAGCACCCCGAGTGGGCCTTCTGGCAGGCATGGATCGACCTGACGGGCCCCGGCACCCTGTCGGTGCGCTGGACGGAGGCTACCTTCGAGCCGATGCCCTCTGCGTTCCGGCCGCGCGAGTCGGATTTGCCGAAAGGCACCATCGACGTGCAGGCCAACGTGTGGCAGCAGGGCCGCCGCCACTACGGCCATCTGCTGCTGTTGCCCGTGCGGCGGCGGCCCGACGGCACGCTCGAACGGCTGGTGCACGGCACGCTCGAAGTGCGCTTCGTGCCGGCCCCTGCGGCGGCACCCGCGCAGCCCCGCACCACCACGACCTCGGCCCTGGCCGATGGCGCCATCTACAAGATCGCCGTCAGCGAAACGGGCATGCACCGCCTCGACCACGACCTGCTGCAGGGCATGGGCATCGACCTGGCCGCCACCCCGGCCGACCAGATCAAGCTGCTGGGCGCCGGCGGCGGCATGCTGCCCGAAGTGACCGACGAGCCGCGCGTGGACGACCTCGCCGAGATCCCCTACCTGCTCGTCGACGGCGGCGACAACCGCATCGATGCGGGCGACTACATCCTCTTCTATGCCGAGGGGCCGAGCACCTGGCAGTACGATGCCGACCGGCAGCGCTTCACGCGCCCTACCAACGTGTACGACACGCGCAACTACTATTTCCTGAAAGTCAGCAGCACGAGCCGCAAAACGCTGCCCCAGGCCCCCACGGCCGGCAGCTGGGACTACAGCACCACCACCTTCGACGACTTCGCCCGCCTCGAGGACGAGCGCACCAACCTGATGCACGACTGGGTGAACGGCCAGGGCAGCGGGCGCCGCTGGTTCGGCGATCTGTTCAAACTCCAGCTTTCGCAAAATTATTCCTTCAGCTTCGCCAACATCCGCACCGACGAGCCGGCCTGGCTCCACGTCGAATTTGCCGGCCGCATCTTCTCGGGCTCGGCCCGCTTTCGCGCCACGGTGGCCGGCACCACCTTCAGCTCGGAAACGTTCAGCACCACCTCGGGCAGCACCACCGACCGCTTCGCCTCGCTCCGCACCGTGGACGGCTCCTTTTTGCCGCAAGGCGAACAAGTGGACGTCGCCATCGAGTTCGTCAATGGCGGCAACAGCTCGAACGAGGGCTGGCTCGACTTCATCGAGCTGAACGTGCGGCGTGACCTCGCCTTCGACGGCAGCGAGCTGCGCTTCCAGGACGCGCGCGCCCTGGGGCATGCCGCGGCCTTGTTTCGCTTGCAGGGCTATGCGAGCGACGTGGTGGTCTGGGACGTGACCGACCCGCTGGCGCCGGCCCGCATCGAGGGCACGGTGGTGGGCGACGAGCTGCGCTTTGCCGTGCCCGTGGGCGAGCGCGTGCCCACTTTCGTGGCCTTCCGGCCAGAGACCGTCACGCGCACGCCCGAGCCCCTCGGGCCCGTGCCCAACCAGAACCTGCACGGCATGGACGAGGTGGACATGGTCATCGTGACGCATGCCGACTTCATGGCGCAGGCGCAGCAGCTGGCCCAGCACCGCGCACAACACAACGACATCGAGGTGGCCGTGGTGGACATCGAGCAGGTGTACAACGAGTTTTCGTCGGGGCGGCGCTCGGCCACGGCGCTGCGCGACTTCGCCCGCATGCTGCACCAGCGCACCGACCGCTTCCGCTGGCTGCTGCTGTTCGGCGACGGCTCTTTCGACAACCGCGACCTCGAAGGGCTGGGCGGCAACTGGCTGCCCGTCTATGAGACGCACGAGTCGCTGGCGCCCATCAACGCCTTCCCCTCGGACGACTTCTTCGGCCTGCTGTCGGATGGCGAGGGCGGACCGGCCCTGTCGGGTATGATGGACATCGCTGTGGGGCGCATCCCCGTCAACACGCCCGAGCAGGCACAGACGGTGGTGGAAAAGATCATCCGCTACGATACCGACCCGGCCGCCATGGGCGACTGGCGGCTGCGCGCCGCTTTCGTGGGCGACGACGAGGACGGCGGCCAACACACCAACGACGCCGACGAGACGGCCACCAAGGCACAGCAGTTCAACCCCGACCTGAACCTCGAAAAGATCTACCTCGACGCCTTCCCGCAGGTGGCCACGCCCGGCGGCACGCGCGTGCCCCTGGCCACCGAGGCGCTGCGCCAGGCTGTGTTCAAGGGCGTGCTCACGGTGGTCTATTTCGGCCATGGCGGCGCCAAGGGCTGGGCCCAGGAGCGCGTACTCAAGATCGAGGACATCCGCAGCTGGGAAAACCCCGAGCGCATGCCCGTCTTCATCACGGCCACCTGCTCGTTTGCCGGATACGACAATCCCGTGTTCACTTCGGCCGGCGAAGAGCTCATCCTGCACGACCGCGGCGGCGCAGCCTGCCTGTTCACCACCGTGCGCGCCGTCTATGCCAACTCCAACAAGCGCCTCACCCAGTCCATCACCGACACCCTCTACATCAAGCGCCTCGACGGCACCCGGCTGACGCTGGGCGAGGTGATGATGCTGGGCAAAAACTTTGGCGGGGCCAACACCACCAACTCGCGCAAATTCACGCTGCTGGGCGACCCGGCCATGTGGCTGGCCCTGCCCCACTACGACGTGGTCACCACCCGCATCAACGGGCGCGATCTGACGGCAGGCCAGCCCGACACGCTGCGCGCCCTGCAGCAAGTAACCATCGAGGGCTACGTGGCCGCCCCCGACGGCAGCGTGCTCGAAGACTTCAACGGCATCCTCTACCCCACCGTCTTCGACAAGGCCGTGGACTACCGCACGCTGGGCCAGGGCACGCCCGTGCGCACCTTCCGCCTGCAGAAAAACGTGCTGTTCAAGGGGCGCGCCAGCGTGGTCAACGGCCGCTTCCAGTTCACCTTCGTGGTGCCCAAAGACATCGACTACGCCTACGGCCCGGGCAAGATCAGCTACTACGCCGCCGAGCCCTCCTCGCTGCGCGACGCCTCGGGCAGCTATTACGACATCGTGGTGGGAGGCACCGATCCCGACGCCCTGGCCGACACGGAAGGGCCCGAAGTGGAGGTCTATCTCAACTCCACCGACTTTGCTTTCGGCGGCATCACCGACCCCGATCCTGTCCTGCTCGTCGTCCTGTCCGACGACAACGGCATCAACGTCACGGGCAACAGCATCGGGCACGACCTGGCTGCCACCCTCGACGACAACACGCAGCAGACCCTTTTGCTCAACGACTTCTACGAGGCGGCCCTCGACGACCACACGCGCGGCGAGGTGCGCTACCCGCTCAGCCAGCTGCCGGAAGGGCGGCACCACGTGCGCGTGCGCGCCTGGGACGTGGCCAACAACCCCTCGGAAGGCTATACCGAGTTCGTGGTGGTCAGCGACGCCGCCGTAGCCCTCGAGCACGTGCTCAACTACCCCAACCCGTTCACCACCCGCACCTGCTTCACCTTCGAGCACAACCTGCCCGGCCGCACCCTCGACGTGCGCGTGGACATCTACACCGTCTCGGGTCAGCTTGTTAAAACACTCGAGGGCAAAATATTTTCCGAAGGCTCGCGATTAGGTCTCGACGAGTGCCTCGAATGGGATGGCACCGACGACTTCGGCGACCGTCTGGCACGAGGTGTGTATCTGTACCGGGTGCACGTGCGCGATGCCGAGGCTGCCGATGGCGCCGAGGGCAGCAGCCGGTTCGAAAAACTGGTCATCCTGAAGTAAGGCAACCCAAAGAGGGCGGCCCCTTTTCCTTCTACCAGCTCGAATCGGCATATTTGCACGGCCATTGGCCCCGGCGGAAAGAGAGACTGAGAGAAAGAGAGCCGGATAGAAGGGGAGATGGAGCGAAGGTGGGCGGAGGGAAACGCTCAACGCTACACCCTCAACCCTCAACCACATTATTCAGCAAACGATCCCATGACACGCGCGGCCCATGCCGCGGCATTTTTTCAAAACCTGATTTTCAAATGAAAAAAACGACACTTTACACTGCCATCGCAGTCTGCTGTTTCGTGCTGACGGGCATGCACGCGCAAGCCCAGTCCAACTGCCTGAAGCTGCCCAACGGCGAATGGGTGCTGCCCGACGGCGTGACGCCCTGCCCCAATGCCATCATCACTGCCGTGCCCTTCCTGCGCATCGTGGCCGACGCCCGCTCGGGCGCCATGGGCGATGCCGGTATCGGCCTCAGCCCCGACGCCAACGCCATCCACTTCAACGCCTCCAAGCTGGTGTTTGCCGACAAGGATCTGGGGCTTTCGGCCAGCTATACGCCCTGGCTGCGCAACCTCGGCCTCAACGACGTGTACCTGGCCGACCTGTCGGCATACAAAAAGATCGACGAGCTGCAGAGCGTGGGCTTCAACCTGCGCTACTTCAACCTGGGTGACATCCCCTTCACCGATTTCAACGGCGAGCCGCTGGGCAACGGCCGGCCGCGCGAGTTTGCCATCAACGCCGCCTATGCCCGCAAGCTGAGCGACAACTTCTCGGCAGCCATCAGCGCCAAGTTCATCTATTCCAACCTCGCCTCGGGCCAGACCGTCAACGGCCAGGACATCGAGGTGGGCACCGCCGGCGCGGCCGACTTCAGCTTCACCTACCAGACCGAGCTCAAAAACGGCGACACGCCTTCCGACCTGCTGGTGGGCGTAGCCATCACCAACGTGGGCAGCAAGATCACCTACACCAACGCCGCCAGCAACGAACGCGACTTCATCCCCACCAACCTGGGCATCGGCGCCGGCTGGACGCTGCACCTCGACCAGTACAACGCCCTGACCATCGCCGCCGACATGAACAAGCTGCTGGTGCCCACCCGTTGCTTCGAAGACTGCGACCAGGACCAGAACAACATCCCCGACTGGAAAGAGCAGGGGCCCATCCAGGGCATCTTCTCGTCCTTCTCCGACGCGCCCGGCGGCTTCAGCGAAGAGCTCAAGGAGCTGATGTGGAGCTTTGGCGTGGAATACTGGTACGACCAGCAGTTTGCCGTCAGAGCAGGCTACTACTACGAGAACGTCATCAAGGGCAACCGCAAGTACTTCACCGTGGGCCTGGGCCTGAAGTACAACGTCTTCGGACTCAACTTCTCCTACCTGGTGCCCACCACCAACCAGCGCAACCCGCTCGACAACACGCTGCGCTTCACGCTGCTGTTCGACTTCGGGGCCCTGGAGCCCTGATCAGCTCACGCAACCATCGGCAACACACAGGGGTGGCTCTTCCGGGCCATCCCTGTGTGTGTTTATAGCGCCGGTGAA
>CAYNYN010000082.1:0-4021 GCA_964401445.1 uncultured Saprospiraceae bacterium
CCAGCAAACGCTTCTTTTTCGTAAATTCATGGCCCTTCGCCTCGATCCGAGGCCGAGACAGCTTTGCAGCTCGTCAAACACAAAAAAACCGCGGACCATGAAGACGCTCATCCACACGAAGAAGTACCCGGCCAAGCTGCTGCTCTTCGGCGAATACACGGTGCTGGAAGGGGGGCAGGCCCTGGCCGTGCCCGTATGGGACTTTGCAGGTGAATGGGTGTTCGATGCCGGCGCCGAGCGACCTTTTGGCGAAAGCCTCAACGAGCTGGCCGACTACCTCGTCGAGCGCGACCGCAGCGGCGCCCTTGCCGGGCGCTGGATGCTGCATCGGCTGCGTGCCGACCTGTTGTCGGGGGCGGCATTCCGCTCGAGCATTCCTGCCGGCTACGGCCTGGGCAGCTCGGGCGCCCTCGTGGCCGCCTTGTTCGAGACCTATTGCACCGACAGCGAACGGCTCGAGGCGCTGCCGCTGAGCCGCCTGCGCGCCATGCTGGCCGAGGTGGAGTCCTTTTTTCACGGGTCGAGCTCGGGCATCGATCCGCTGGTCAGCCTGCTGGGCAAGCCCTTGCTCATCGATGGCGACGAGTTGCAGGTGGTAGCGGGGCGCCCCTTCGGCGAGCAGGGCCGCGTGGCGCTTTTCCTCTTCGACACGGCCCGCCCGCGTCAGACGGCACCGCTCGTGGCCGGTTTTCGCGACAAGCTCGCTGCGCAACGGCATTTTGCGGAAGCAGTACAGGAGCTGAAAGCGGCCAACGATGCGGCCATCTATGCCTTCCTGCACGGCACGGCCGACGAGCTGATGGCCGCCTGGCAGCGCATCGGTGCCTTGCAGGCCAGCCACATGCAGGAGATGATTCCCGACACGGCCACGGAAGCATGGCAGCAGGGGCAGGAAAGTGGCCGCTGGTGGCTGAAGCTCTGTGGGGCCGGTGGTGGAGGCTATCTGCTGGGGCTCACGGCCGACTGGGAAGGCACGCGCGAGGCGCTGGGCGATGCGCACCTGCACCTGATCGGCTTCCTGGACTGATTCCTCAGGTGAAGTCGATCTCGGTGTTGTCGCCGATGTTGAGGCTCTGGCGCAGCCCGCGGATGGCCGTGTCGTTGCCGATGACCGAAGCGTGCAGCACCGCTTCGCGGATGGAGGCGTAGTTGCCGATGATGCTGTTGGTGACGATGGCCGACTCGATGTGGGCATGGGCCCCGATGGTGACGTGGGGCCCGATGATGGAGTTGATGATCTGGCACCCTTCGCCGATGCTCACCGGATGGATGATGATGGAGTTTTCGTAGGGCGGCAGGTCGTCGGAGGCATAGCCTTCGCGGTCGAGCAGGATGGCGTTGGTTTCCAGCAGGATCTCCTTTTTACCGCAGTCGAACCAGTTGTTCACGCGAAAGACCTTGAAACGCACGCCGCGCTCCACCATGCGCATCAGCGCGTCGGTGAGGGGAAACTCGCCGCCCGTGCGGATGTTGTGGGTGATGTTGTATTCCAGCGCGTCGATGAGTAGCGGCACCTCCCTGATCTTGTACAGCCCGACCATGGCCAGGTTGCTGCGCGGGATGCGCGGGTTTTCCTCCAGCGCCTTGACGAAGTCCTGTTCGTCGAGTTCGACCACGCCGTACTCGCTCGGGTTTTGCACGCGCTGCACGCCGATGGCACTGAACGGCATGTCGAGCACGTCGCGCAGCGACACGTCGAGGATGGTGTCGCCAAAAAAGATGATCACCTCGTCGCTGTCGCGAAAAGCATCGCGCGCCAGCCAGATGGCATGCGCCGAGCCCAGCCGCTCCTCCTGATGGACGAAGGTGCTCTCCAGCTCGGGGTAGGTCGTCTCGACGTAGTCTTTGATCTTTTCGCCCAGGTAGCCGATGACGAACACGAACTCGCGCACGCCCACCTCGAGCAACTGGTCGATGATGTACGAAATGATGGGCTTGCCCGCCACCGGAATCAGCGGTTTGGGCTGGGTGTAGGTCAGTGGGCGCAGCTTGGTGCCGGCCCCGGCAACGGGTATGATGGCTTTCATGGCGTGCTCGACGATTTGTACAGCAGGTCAGCGACACAGGGCACGGCAAGGTAGTGAATCAGGCACTGCCCTGCAGGGCCTCGGATGCGGCCACGGGCTGCGGCTCGCTGCGACGAAGGCGTGGTATGGCTTATCGCTTGCTGCGTTTCCGATATACGACGGCTTCGATGCCCTGGGCCGTGAGCGCCGAGGCTACTTCCCGGGCCGCGTCGGGGGTGGGGTAGCAGCAGATGATGGCGCCTGCAAAACGACCGCGGTTGAATGTGCCGACACGCGCTTGCTCGTAGCCGAGCTGCTTCAGCTGTGCCACCATGCGATCGGCATTTTCGCGAATGGAAAAAGTGCCTGCCAGTACGAAGTATTCGCCTTCGGTATCGGTCGTGCTCGTTGCGCTCTCGTCTTCGTAGGAATATTCGGGGGTGTCGTCTGCTTCGTCGGCGAAGCTGTCGCTGGCCGGCTCGCTGTAGTCGATCTCGTCTTCGGCCGGAAACGTATCCTCGGCAAGCGTGTCGTAGGGCTCATCGTAGTAGTCGTACTCCGGCTCGGCAACGGGTTGCTCCACCGCGGGTGGCGTCTCCAGCGCATTCGACTGGAACAGGTCCGTCATCTTGTACACCAGATACAATACGGCCAGAACGATCACGGCAATGATCCCTATGGTCAGATAATCGAGTCGCGACATGGCTGGCAAGATTTTGATTGGCCAAGTTACGGATATTCTTCCCCACCTGTGCCGGCGATCCCTCGCCTGACAGGGCTCCGTGCCATCCCGGCGTCATGATTGGCCTGAAATTTCCCGGGGCCGGGCAGGCAGGGAGCGCGCATGACCATGAGGGTGCGTGGATGTATGCCGGTAGTTTCTGTGGTTCAGGCGGTTTTGTTGATGGACTTCGAGCGGTGTATAAATATTGGTTTTTATAGATATGTCTGTCGACGAAGCATCAGCCTTTCGGCAAAAAACACCCAGGCCAGGCGAAGACGCACAAGACTGCTGTCACATTTTTTGCCGCAGCCGACCAATTGGTTCGGGAGAGGGCTGTTTTTTGCGGGCGAAAGGACGCGTGAGGTGCAGTGGGGAACGAGGGTATTTGCGTTGGCACGCAAATTGCTTTTCAAATATCAGAATTTCAATAAATCGTTTTTGGCGCGACTCAAGAGAAGTGTTTGTTCATAGTGTTTGTTTTTTGTTTTGCCCCTGTCACTCGTTGACAGGGTTTTTTTTATTGGTTGAGGGTTGAGCGTGTAGCGTTGAGGGGGCATACCTCGTGACGGCGCAATGACCTCCATAAGCCAGAACAGGCAGTGACGATCCCGGCCTGCCGAATCCTGCCGCCAATTTCCTTGGGACAGTTTGATCTGGTTGCTTTCGCAAAAAAAAACGCACGCCTGCGCGGCATGGGGCCACGCAAGCGTGCGGGCTGCGCGCACAGCGATCGGGTTTACTTCTTGAGCAGGTCGCGGATTTCGGTCAGCAACTGGATGTCGGCAGGGGGCGCTGCCGGAGCGGCCGGAGCTGCTTCTTCCTCCTTGCGCTTGAGGCGGTTGATGCCCTTGACGACGAAGAAGAGTGCCCAGGCGACGAGCAGGAAGTTGACGAGGGCCGTGAGGAAGTTGCCCCAGGTGAGCACGACGCCGCCCGCCTCGCGGATGGCGTCCACCGAACTCATGTCCACCTCGCCGGCCGGACTCTTCAAAACGACGAAGAGGTTGGTGAAATCGGGCGTGCCGATGACGGCGGCCAGCACGGGCATGAGCAGGTCGTTGACCAGCGAGCTGACCACCGCACCAAAGGCCGCACCGATGACGATGCCGATGGCCATGTCCACCATGTTGCCTTTCATGGCAAACTCCTTGAATTCTTTCAGCATGGTACCTTCGTTTTGGTGAAAAAAATATACTCTTGATGAAGTGGTTTGGGAAAATATTCCTGAGTCCCCTGAAAAAAATGCTTGAGGGTTTGAGTTTAAGGTTTAGTGTTTAAAGTTTATTATCAA
>CAYNYN010000082.1:4121-7731 GCA_964401445.1 uncultured Saprospiraceae bacterium
ATTAACCGCAGCTTTCAGACGCAGGATGACGCAGCCAAAACGCAGCTTTTACGGATGCTCTTCGGGTAGTGTGGCAATTGTTTGTAAATCAAATTACTAACGGGAAGAGGGCGCGGTTCCTCGGTTCCTCGATTCTTCAAATCCTCTTTGAAAATGTCCGGAACTGCCCACTTGCCCCTCGATGCCGGTCTTTCCCAAACCACTTTGTTTTGGGCTTGAACGTGCCACTGCACATCTTTGAGACGAAAGATACCCCGCATGTCACATAAATGTCTGACGCAACTGGAGTTCCGCCCCTACGAGCTGGCGCTGGCCGAGCCTTTTTCCATAGCACACGAGACGCGCACCACCCAGCCTACCCTGATCGTGGCCCTGCGACGCGACGGCCATACGGGTCTGGGCGAGGCTACGGCCACGCGTTACTATGGCCTGACGCTGGAAGGCATGATGCGCCAGGTGGAGGCGGTGCGCGAGCGGGTGACCTCGTTCGATGGCACGCCCGAGGCACTGTGGGAGCGGTTGGCGACGGAGCTGGACGGCCATTCGTTCGAGCTGTGCGCCATCGACGTGGCCGCGCACGACCTGTTTGCCCGCAGGCAGGGCCAGCCGCTGTGGCGACTGTGGCAGCTCGATCCCGCGCGGATGCCCCTGTCGAGCTACACCATCGGCATCGGCACACCCGAAGAGATGGTCGACAAGATGCGGCGCCACCCCTGGCCCGTGTACAAGATCAAACTGGGCGGTGCCGACGACCTGGCCCTGGTGCGGCATTTGCGCAAGCACACCGATGCCGTCTTCCGGCTGGATGCCAACGAGGCATGGACCTTCGAGCAGGCGCGCCGGTGGCTGCCCGCACTGCAATCGCTGGGCGTGGAGTTCGTCGAGCAGCCGCTGCCGCGCACGGCCACCGACGAATATCGCGCGCTCAAGCGGCTCAGCCCCGTGCCGCTCGTGGCCGACGAGAGCTGCCAGACGGAAGACGACGTGGCGCGCTGCGCCCACGGTTTCCATGGCGTGAATATCAAACTGATGAAGTGTGGGGGCTTGACGCCCGCACGCCGCATGGTGGCCCATGCGCGCCGGCTGGGGCTGAAAGTGATGGTAGGCTGCATGACCGAGTCGTCGGTAGGCATCTCGGCGGCGGCGCAGCTCGCCCCGCTGCTCGACTATGCCGATCTCGACGGCGCCCTGCTGCTCGCCCGCGACATCGCCGAAGGGGTGCGCGTCGAGCACGGCCGCATCATCCTGTCAGACCGCCCGGGCACGGGGGCGCGCCTTTTGTGAAAGCGCTGTTTTTCAATTTGTTGAGCGTTGGTTGTGTAGGGTTGAGGGTTGGCCTCGCATCACATCGTGACGACCCCGATTTCATCGGGGCAGGCTGTGACTACGCCTATCATAGATAGTCTATAGTCCATCGTCCATCGACTTTTTGCAGTAGACTCAGTAATCCAGCAGCTGCTGGATGGCGTCGGCCACCTTGTCGGCGTTGGGCAGCATGGTCTTCTCGAGCACCTCGTTGAGGGGGATGGCCGGCATGTTTTCTGCGCCGAGGGTGCGCACGGGCGCGTCCAGCCACTCGAAGCAGTGCTCCTGCACGCGGGCGGCGATGCTCTGTGCGAAGGTGTTGTGCACGGGCTCTTCGGTCACCACCAGCACGCGGCCGTGCTTTTTGGCCAGGGTGTAGAGCATGTCTTCGTCGAGGGGCACGAGGGTGCGCAGGTCCATCACCTCCACGCGGCCGTCGAAGCGGCGGGCAGCATTGAGGGCCCAGTGGACGCCCATGCCGTAGCTGACCACGAGCAGGCTGTCGCCGCGCTCCACCTTTTGCGCGTCAGCGGCCAGTGCGATGCGTCCTTTGCCGAAAGGCAGGATGTAGTCCTTGTCGGGCATGATGGTGCGGGCGGCTTCGGTGCCGGGCACTTTCGACCAGTACAGGCCCTTGTGTTCGAAGACGACGCAGGGGTTGGGGTCGTGCCAGGCCGCCTTGAGCAGGCCCTTGAGGTCGGCGCCGTTGCTCGGGTAGGCGATCTTGAGGCCGCGGATGTTGGTCACCACCGACTCGACGCTCGACGAGTGGTAGGGGCCGCCGCTGCCGTAGGCGCCGATGGGCACGCGCAGCACCATGCTGACGGGCCACTTGCCGTTGGACAGGTAGCACGAGCGGCTCACTTCCGTAAACAGCTGGTTGAGGCCCGGCCAGATGTAGTCGGCAAACTGGACCTCGACGATGGGCTTGAGGCCCACGGCACTCATGCCGACGGTGCTGCCCACGATGAAGGCTTCCTGGATGGGCGTGTTGAAGACGCGATCGTCGCCGAATTTTTGCGCCAGCGTGGCAGCCTCGCGGAACACGCCACCCAGGCGGCGCCCCACGTCCTGCCCGTAGAGCAAGGCCTCTTCGTGCTCGGCCAGGATCTCCTCGATGGCAAACAGGGCGCAGTCCACCATCACCTTTTCCTGTCCGCCCTCGGGCACGCGCGTGCCGCGCTCTTCGGTGACGGGCGTCGGCGCGAAATCGTGCGTGAAGAGGTCTTCGGGGCGCGGATCTTCGGCCTGCAGGGCGCGTTCGTAGGCTGCTTCCACCTCGCGGCGCACCTCTTCCTCGATGGCTTTGATTTCCTTTTCGGAAACGCGGGCCTTGCGCAGGCGCTTGCGCAAAATGGGGTAGGGGTCGCGCTTCTGGTGTTCTTCCAGGTCGTCGCGATACCACTCCTTGCGCACGCCCGAGGTGTGATGGTTGAGCAGGGGCACGTCGGCATGCACGAGGAAGGGGCGGCGCTCCTTGCGGATGGTCTGGATGACACGGGCCAGCGTCTCGTAGCAGGTGGCGAAGTCGCTGCCGTCGATGCTGATGGCCTCCAGCCCCTTGAAGCCACGTGCGTACTCGGCCGCGTTCATGGCGCGCACCTCCTCGACGTGGGCGCTGATGTCCCAGCCATTGTCCTGTACGAGGTAGAGGATGGGCAGTTTTTTGAGCACGGCCATCTGGAGGGCTTCGGCCACTTCGCCCTCGGTCATCGAGCCGTCGCCGAGCGAGCAGACGACGACGGGCGGCTCGTCTTCGGGCCAGTCGATCATGCCGCGTTGCTCGCGGTACCGGATGCCCATGGCCACGCCCGTGGTGGGGATGGCCTGCATGCCCGTAGCCGACGACTGGTGAGGGATCTTCGGCTTGTCGGGATCGCGCAGGCTCGGGTGGCTGTAGTAGGTGCGTCCGCCACTGAACGGATCATCGCGCTTGGCCAACAGCTGCAGCATCAGATCGTAGGGCGTCATTCCGATGGCCAACAGCAGGGCGTCGTCGCGATAATAGGGTGCCACCCAGTCCTGGGGCTTCAGTTGCATGCCGGCAGCGAGCTGGATGGCCTCGTGTCCGCGCGACGTGGCGTGCACGTACTTGGACACCACCTTGAAGTGCGCTTCGTACAGCTCCGCCATGGTTTTGGCCGTACACATGAGCCGGAACGCACGCTTGAGCACTTCCTTCGGCACAGCTACGGGCGTGGCAATCATTGGGGACATGGTTTTATTTGGAAGGTCTGAGGCCGAATTCAATTGCGGTGCGAATTTACGATTTTCAAACCACTTTACGAACACTCGTTCGGGTGAG
>CAYNYN010000082.1:7831-12266 GCA_964401445.1 uncultured Saprospiraceae bacterium
TTGCGGTGCGAATTTACGATTTTCAAACCACTTTACGAACACTCGTTCGGGTGAGTGAAAAGGCCTGACCGGCAGGTAGCACGGGCAGCTTTCTCGCGCTACGGCGCTATGCCGCAGCGAGACGCAACGCTTTTTGCTTCTGGTTGAGCGTTTTGTTCGTGACGGCGTGACAGCTCCGATTATCGGGGCAGCAAGTCTCAACCATTTACCCTGCCCAATTTTCGCGGTCGAGGCTGCGGAAGTGGATGGCTTCGGCCAGGTGCTCGATCTTGATGTCGGGGCTTTGGGCCAGGTCGGCGATGGTGCGCGCCACTTTGAGTATGCGGTCGTAGGCGCGTGCCGAGAGCTGGAGCTTTTCCATGGCGTTTTTGAGGAGCGTATGACCAGCCTGATTGAGGCGGCACACTTCGCGCACGAGGCGGCCGGGCATCTGGGCATTGCTGTAGATGCCGGGCAGGTCCTTGAAGCGCTCGGCCTGGATCTGTCGAGCGCGCACCACGCGCTGCAGGATGTCGGCGCTGGTCTCGGCCGGCCGTGCCTGGCTGGCCAGCTCGTCGTAGCTGACGGGCGTCACTTCCACGTGCAGGTCGATGCGGTCGAGCAGGGGACCGGAGATGCGGTTGAGGTAGCGCTGCACCTGGGCGGGGCCGCACACGCACTCCTTTTCGGGGTGGTTGTAGTAGCCGCAGGGGCAAGGGTTCATGGAGGCGATGAGCATGAAGTTGGCCGGATAATCGACCGAGATGCGGGCGCGCGAGATGGTGACCTTGCGCTCTTCCATGGGCTGGCGCAGCACCTCGAGCACGGTGCGCTTGAACTCGGGCAGCTCGTCGAGGAAGAGCACGCCGTTGTGGGCCAGCGAGATCTCGCCGGGCATGGGATTGGAGCCGCCCCCCACGAGGGCCACGTCGCTGATGGTGTGGTGCGGCGCGCGGAAGGGGCGCGTGGCCACCAGCGAGGCATTGTCGGGCAGCAGGCCGGCCACCGAGTGGATCTTGGTCGTCTCGAGGGCTTCGTGCAGGCTCAGCGGCGGCAGGATGGTGGGCATGCGGCGCGCCAGCATCGTCTTGCCGGCGCCGGGCGGACCGATGAGGATGACGTTGTGCCCGCCCGCGGCGGCGATCTCGAGTGCGCGCTTGATGTTTTCCTGCCCCTTGACGTCGGCAAAATCGACCTCGTAGCGGTTCTGGTTGGCGAAAAACTCCTCGCGCGTGTGCACCACGACGGGCGCGAGCGATCCCTTGCCCTCGAGCACCTCGATGGCCTGCGTCAGGTCGTCCACGCCGTACACCTCGAGATCGTTGACGATGGCGGCCTCGCGCGCATTCTGTCGCGGCACGATGAGTCCCTTGAAGCCTTCCTTGCGCGCCTGTATGGCGATGGGCAGGGCCCCCTTGATGGGGCGCAGCGAGCCGTCGAGCGACAGCTCGCCCATGAGCATGTAGCTGCCCAGGTCTTCGGGCATGATCTGTCCCGAGGCGGCGAGGATGCCCACGGCGATGGGCAGGTCGTACCACGACCCTTCCTTGCGGATGTCGGCAGGTGCCATGTTGACCACGAGCTTGCGGCGCGGCATCTCGAAGCCGACGTTTTTCAGGGCGGCCTCGATGCGCTGGAAGCCTTCGCGTACGGCGCTGTCGGGCAGCCCCACGAGGTGGTAGAAGTTTCCGCCCTGCGGTACGGTGCCGCCGGCATTCACTTCGATGGTGATGGTCAGGGCATCGACGCCGTGCAGGGCGCTGGCATAGGTCTTGACGAGCATGGGCGTAGGGGTGTGTGCGTTCGTGCAGTTTGGCACAACAAGATACAAACGTTTGCCGGCAAGGCGCCCCTGCCAGCGGCGAAATGGGCTGCTGCTTGGCAGCAAATCCGGCCATGGCTTTCGCCAAAAAACGAAAACCGGCTGCCTCGGAGGAGACAGCCGGTTCGTCGTCTTGTAGTCTATGTCGTGATCAGTTGCCTTCGACAGCCTTGTAGAGCGTACCCGTCTTGGCAGCAGGTACGAACTCGGTGCGGCGGTTCTTGGCGCGAGCCTCTTCGGTCTTGCCTTCCACGGCAGGATCGTACTCGCCCTTCGAAACGGCTGCTACCTGAGCGGGGTTCACCCCTTCCTTGATGAGCATGCGTACCACGCGCATGGCGCGGGCGGTCGACAGCTCCCAGTTGTCGTGCCAGGGCGCGCCTTCCTTCATGGGCACGTCGTCGGTGTGACCCTCGACGAGGATCTTGATGTCGGGGTTGTTCTTCAGCACCTCAGCGAGGTTCTTGATGGCCTCGCGGCCTTCCTTGCTGACGCGGGTCGAGCCGCTGCGGTAGGTGAGCGGCGTAGCCGTTACGACCATGAGCTGGTCGCCACGGACAGCCACGTCGAAGGCACCGGTAGCGCCGATGGCGTCCTTGACGGTCTGGCGCAGCTTGGCCAGTTCGGCTTCCTTGGCCTGAGCCATCTGCTGTGCTTCGGCAGCAGCCTTCTTCGAAGCGTCGAGCTCCGACTTGAGCGAGCTGATCTCGCCGTTGAGGCGATTCTTCTCCGACTCGAGCTCCTCATTGAGGGCAGCCAGTTGGTCCTGGAGGCTCTTGACCTGCTCTTGCGTCGAAGCCAGCGACTGAGCCAGCTGGGTCTTCTCTTCCATCAGGGCATCGAACTTCTTCTTCGATACGCAAGAGGGCATGAGCACTACCAGAGCAAGGCCCAAAACAAGCGTGTTGAATATTCTTTGCATGTTTTGTGAAGTTTAAAGTTAACAATCGTGGTTGTTCGTTTCCGTCATTCTTTGAAGGTCCATCGGGATCCTCCCTTTTCAAGCGCCAAAATTAAGTAATGGCCTGCGAAAAGCCGCCATGCCGGATATTATAGATATTTCACTAAACTGTTTGCCCGGCATCGGCCCTCGACGTAGAGGTGGTCAGTGGACCCAATGTTCGCCGCTGCGCGAATTTTTTTCGAAAAAAACTGCTGCGGTACAAAGAAAAAGCCCGACCTGTCTGAGAGGCCGGGCTTTTTGCGCCCCCACCAGGACTCGAACCTGGGACCTACGGATTAACAGTCCGCCGCTCTAACCAACTGAGCTATGGAGGCTTGTTTGGGTCACTTTCTGACCGTGCTGTCTCAAAGAGCGGTGCAAATTTAGAGCGATGTTTTTGAATGCGCAACCCCTCCCCGAAAAAATATTTCCGGAATCTTCATTCAAGCGACAACGAAGATACAACCACGGCCGGCAAATGGTTTCACACTCAGGCCGCTGTGAGAATTCGCCATAATTGGTCAACTTTGCGCGCCTTTCGAGGCACGGCTGTGCCGTCACAAGACAATAGTATTCCCTACCGCAACAACTTTGAAAACAGGAATCATGAGTTTGCTTACCGTTGGCACCGTAGCTTTCGACGATATCCAGACGCCTTTTGGCCATGCCGAGCGCGTGGTCGGGGGGGCGGCCACCTACATCGCCCTGGCGGCTTCGTACTTCACGCGCCCCGTCCAGCTCGTCTCGGTCATCGGCGACGACTTTCCCGAAGAGACGCTGGATCAGTTGCGCGCCCGGGGGGTGGACCTCGAGGGGTTGCAGGTGAAAAAGGGTGAAAAGTCGTTCTTCTGGGCTGGCCGCTACAGCGAAAACATGAACCACCGCGACACGCTCGACACCCAGCTCAACGTGCTGGCCGACTTCGATCCCGTGCTGCCCGAATCGTTCCGCCGCCCCGAATACGTGATGCTGGGCAACCTGACGCCGGCCGTGCAGATGCGCGTGCTCGACCAGCTGGAGACGAAGCCGCGCCTGGTGGCCATGGATACCATGAATTTCTGGATGGATACGGCCATGGACGAGCTGCGCGAGGTCATTGCCCGCGTGGACGTGCTCACCATCAACGACGAGGAGGCGCGCCAGCTGTCGGGCGAGCACTCCCTGGTCAAGGCTGCGCGCAAGATCCACGAGATGGGGCCCGACCAGATCGTCATCAAGAAAGGCGAGCACGGCGCCCTGCTCTTCCAGCGCCACGACGAGGCCCTGCACGGCAGCCATATTTTCTTTGCGCCGGCCCTGCCCCTGGCCGAAGTGTTCGACCCCACGGGCGCAGGCGACACCTTTGCCGGCGGCTTCATGGGCTACCTGGCCGCCACGGGCGACCTGTCGTTCGAAAACCTCAAGCGCGCCGTGATCTTCGGGTCGGCCATGGCGTCGTTCTGTGTGGAAAAATTCAGCATCGACCGCCTGCTCGAACTCACCGACCAGGAAATCAGGGAGCGCGTGCAGCGCTTCGTCCAGCTCGTCAACTTCGACGCCCAGCTCGAGGGGTGAGGGAGGGAGTGAGGAGAGAGGAGTGAGGAGAGAGGAGTGACAACGTAGATTTCCATTGTCCATCGTCTATCGTCCATCGTCGGGCCGGGAAAATTTTACCGCGAGGATGTTGTGCGTTTCCAACGGCATTGCGAATT